>NZ_QOBB01000025.1:0-55596 GCF_024704855.1 Burkholderia sp. HAN2018
GACGCGGTCCACGCGACCGCCGGTGCGGCCCGCGCCCGAGCCGCGCGAGCGCCGCACCTCGTTGCCGCGCCCGCCGGGCGCGCCATCAACCGAATTCAGCTGGAGAAAAATCCGTGTTTACCTGCCGAAACCAGAGCTGCGGCACGCAGTGGGAACAGTCCGACGTCGTCATCAAGGACGAAGGCCAGGGGCTGCTGTTCCGCTGCCCGCTGTGCGGCGCCCGCAACTACCTCGAGCGCTTCGAGGACGATGAAGGCAACGTCGCCTACGAACAGATGGAAGGCAAGCCTTACCTCGGAGACCTCGAATGACCCAGCCGACCGCCACGCCCTTCAGCGCGCTGCCGCTGACGCCGGCCACGCTCGCCAACCTCGCCCAGCTCGGTTATGTCGACATGACGCCGATCCAGGCCGCGAGCCTGCCGGTCGCGCTGGCCGGCCAGGACCTGATCGCGCAGGCGAAGACGGGCAGCGGCAAGACCGCCGCGTTCTCGCTCGCGCTGCTGGCCCGCCTCGACGCGCGCCGCTTCGACGTGCAGGCGATGATCCTGTGCCCGACGCGCGAACTCGCCGACCAGGTCGCGCAGGAAGTGCGCCGCCTCGCGCGCGCCGAGGAGAACGTGAAGGTGCTGACGCTCTGCGGCGGCACGCCGATGCGCCCGCAGGCGCAGAGCCTCGAGCACGGCGCGCACATCGTCGTCGGCACGCCGGGCCGCATCATGGATCACCTCGATCGCGGCAACCTGAAGCTCGACGCGCTGAACACGCTGGTGCTCGACGAAGCCGACCGGATGCTCGACATGGGCTTCTTCGACGACATCGCGAAGGTCGCGCGGATGTGCCCGACCACGCGCCAGACGCTGCTGTTCTCCGCGACCTATCCGGACGGCATCGTCAAGCTGAGCCAACAGTTCCTGCGCAATCCGAAGGAAGTGAAGCTCGAGGAGCGTCACGACAACAGCAAGATCCGCCAGCGTTTCTATGAAGTAACGGAGAACGAGCGTCTGCATGCGGTCGGCCAGTTGCTGAACCATTACCGGCCGGTGAGCACGATCGCGTTCTGCAACACGAAGCAGCAGTGCCGCGACCTGCTCGACGTGCTGCACGCGCAGGGCTTCCACGCGCTCGCGCTGCACGGCGAGCTCGACCAGCGCGAGCGCGACCAGGTGCTGATCCAGTTCGCGAACCGCAGTTGCTCGGTGCTGGTGGCGACCGACGTCGCCGCGCGCGGGCTCGACATCGCGCAGCTCGAAGCCGTGATCAACGTCGACGTGACGCCCGATCCCGAAGTGCACGTGCACCGCATCGGCCGGACGGGCCGCGCGGATCAGGACGGTTGGGCGCTGAGCCTCGCGAGCATGGACGAGATGGGCCGCGTCGGTGCGATCGAGCAGGCGCAGAAGCGTGACGTCGAATGGCATCCGCTCGCGGAACTGAAGCCGGCCGACGACGGCGTGCTGACGCCGCCGATGGAAACGCTGCAGATCCTCGGCGGACGCAAGGACAAGATCCGCCCGGGCGACGTGCTCGGCGCGCTGACCGGCGACGCCGGGTTCGACGGCAAGCAGATCGGCAAGATCAACGTGACCGAGTTCTCGACCTATGTCGCGATCGAGCGCGGCGTCGCGCGCGACGCGCTGCGCAAGCTCAATGCGGGGAAGATCAAGGGCAAGCGGGTCAAGGTCCGGTTGATGGACGAGGAGTAAGCCCCGCGCGCGCCGCTACCCCTGCGCGGCGCGCTCGCCCAGCATCGTCAGGTACTGCTGTACCGCCCCCCATTCCGCGCCGAGCCGGCTGAGCGCGACGAGCTCCGACCGCGGTGTATCGCCGGCAAGCTTCCGGTACACGACGTTCGGCGCCGCGATCCGGCTGAGCGGCGCCGGCACGATCGACACGCCCAGGCCGGCCCCCGTCAGCGCCAGCACCGACAGCGTGCTGCTCACCTGGTGCGCGATGCGCGGCTCGCGCCCGAGCACCTGGCACAGGATCGCCAGTTGCCCTTCATCGTCGCCGTCGGCCGCATACAGGATGAACGGTTCGTCCGCGAGCGCGGCAACGCTCACCGAGCGCCGCTTCGCGAACGGATGCCGATCGCTCATCACGACTTCCCACGACCAGCTGCCGACCGTCCGCACGGCCAGTTTCGCGTCGAAGGCCACGCCGAACGCCGGGCAATAGCCGATGTCGAGCCGGCCCGCGAGAATCGCATCCTGCTGCGCGGCCGGCGCCATTTCGTGCAGGTCGAGCACCACGCCCGGCCAGGTCGCGTGAAACTCGGTCAGATCGTGGGACAGCCGCCCCGTCGCGACCGCATTCCCGACGAAACCGATCCGCACGATGCCCGTCTCGCCGCGCGCCGCGCGCTGGACCAGCGTCTTCGCGCGCTCGGCCTGCTCGAGCGTGCGCTGCGCCTCGATCACCAGCAGCCGGCCGGCATCCGTCAGCGCGACCTTGCGCGTGCTGCGCTCGAACAGCGGCGTGCCCAGTTCCTCCTCGAGCGCGCGGATCTGCTGGCTCAACGCGGGCTGCACGATATGCAGCCGCTCCGCCGCGCGACCGAAGTGCCCTTCCTCGGCAACCGCGAGAAAGTAGCGCAAATGACGAAGATCCATGGGGCCGATTAATCACTCAAAACGATCAATATCGAAATTTAATCTATTGGATTGAAAAATCAAGCGCGCGCATCCTGACGGCCAGACGCTGCACCGCAGCGCACCTTCACAGGAGCCGCATCATGTCCGACCGCAACCGCATCGATGTACACCAGCATGTCGTCCCGCCGTTCTGGGCCGCCGCCCTGCCCGCCCACGGCGGCGACCCGTCCGGCTGGGGCAGCCCGACGTGGAGCCCGGAAAGCGCCATCGCATTCATGGATTCGCTGGAGATCCAGACCGGCGTGCTGTCGTTGACCGCGCCGGGCGTACAGGGCTGGAACGGCCAGGCGAAGTGCGACATGGCACGCCAGGTGAACGAGTACGTCGCCGGCCTCGTCGCGAAATGGCCGACCCGCTTCGGAAACTTCGCGACGCTGCCGCTGCCCGACGTCGACGGCACGCTCGCCGAAATCGACCACGCTTTCGACGCGCTGAAGGCCGACGGCGTCGTGCTGCTCAGCAACTACGGCGGCACCTATCTCGGCGATGCGGCATTCGAACCCGTGTGGGCCGCGCTCGACCGTCGCCACGCGGTGGTGTTCATCCACCCGGCCAAGCCCGCGATCGACGTGCTGCCCGGCATGCCCGGCCCGCTGCTCGACTACCCGTTCGACACGACGCGCACCGCGCTGCAGCTCGTCCTCAACGGCGTGATCACGCGCCACCCGAACGTGCGCATCATCCTGTCGCATGCCGGCGGCTTCCTGCCGTACACCGCGTACCGCTTCGCCGAACTCGCGCCGGGCGTGCGCAACGACGTGCCGGATCGCGACGGGCTGCTCGACCTGCTGCGCTCGTTCTACTTCGATACCGCGCTGTCGTCGCCGTCAGCGCTGCCGAGCCTCACCGCGTTCGCGCAACCCGATCGCGTGCTGTACGGCAGCGACTTCCCGTACGCGCCGCCGTCGGTCAGCACGTCGTTCACCCATGCGCAGGATGCGTATGCGGCGCTGAGCGCCGACCGGCATGCCGCGCTCAACCGTGCGAACGCGCTGCCGCTGTTCCCGCGTCTCGCCGCGCTCGCGCGGTAACGCGCGATGAAGCGGCGCGTGACGCGCGGCGATGGCGGCATCACGCGTGCAACCGATGGCCGGCCCACGCCGTCAGATCAGAACGGAATGACGGCCTTCGCCCACACGGCCTCGCCGGCCGGCCGGTTGCGGACGAAAAACTCCTTCACGATGCGCGCTTCCACGCTGATCTTGCTGAACTGATAGCGAACCCCCGGCCCGATCGCGAACGCCTGCCCGCGAAACCCGTCGCCCGCGACCGGCTGGCCGTTCTGCATGTCGTCGGTGGTCTGCTTGACGAAGTAGCCCGACAGCCCGACCCGCACCTTCGGTGTCACTGCATAGCTCGCCGAATAGTCGACGTGAAACAGGTTCCCCGAGTGGTAATGCGTGTCGTTGTTCGGCGAGTTGAAGCTGTACGTGATCTTCGCGGATACCTCGACCTTGTCGTTCGGCAGCCACGACACGCCAAATACCGGCCGCGCGGTGTAGTAGTTCCTGCCCGTGTTCAGCGCGGATTGCGCGTCGTACTGCCCGGTCGGGAACACGAACTCGACCGCCGCGACGGTGCGCAACGCGCCCGAGCCCCATGCGATCAGCGCGGGACTGACGATCAGGTCTCCGAGGTTGGTGCGGTCGAACGACGCGCCGCCCGCGTCGAGCGCAAGATGCTGCATCGGCAGTACCGCATACGCGCCGTAGCGCCCGCCGAGCACCGACAGGTTCGACATCCAGACCACGCGCGGAATCAGCACGTCCGCATCGAGCTTGAAGCCCGGCACCGAGCCGTTGCCGTGCGAATCGTTGAAGCGCGATGCATGGTAGTGCGTGTAGTACAGCAACGCGTACAGCCCGGCCGGCGGCAGCGCGCCGGCGAAGAACGCTTCCGCGCCCTCGCCGATCGTGTCGCCGCCGCCCTCCGTCGCGCGTGCGCCGGTGCTCAGCGCCATGCCCGCGCAAGCCGCGAGCGAGACCAGTCCGAATGCAGCCTTTCGTTTCATCGATGTCTCCAATCTTCGTTCTACTGATTTGATTTATTGTGGTCGTCCTGCGCTGCCTGCCCTGCCGATGCGTTACTCGTTGAAGTGGTCGATCACGAGCCGGTTGAAGCGCGCGGCATGCTCGATCTGCGTCCAGTGCCCGCAGCGGCCGAACACGTGCAGCTGCGCGTTCGGCAGCCATTCCATCAGCTTCAGCGAACTCTCGAGCGGAATCACGCGGTCCTCGCGGCCGTGCACGATCAGCGTGTCATGCGTCAGCGCACGCAACTGCGTCTCGTCGCTCGAGAGCGCATCGACCCAGCGCTGGCGCGGCGCGGGAAACATGTTCGCGAACGCTTCCTGGTAGCCGGGCCGCACGCTCGCGTCGTAGCGCAGCTTCGCGAGCTCGTCGTTCACGAGCGTGCGATCGAACGCGAAGATGTCCAGCAGCGCGCGCATGTTCGCGATCGACGGCGTGTAACCCCACACCACGTCAAGCCCTTCGGTCAGCGTGAAGCGCGTGCCGGCGGCGCCCATCAGCACGAGCTTGCCGACCCGCTCCGGCGCGCGGATCGCGAGTGCCAGCGCGAGCGCGCCGCCGAACGAATTGCCGACCACGTGCGCGCGCTCGACGTCGAGCGCATCGAGCAAGCCCAACGCGTGATCGACCCAGTGCGCCATCGAATAACGGTATCCGGCCGGGCGTTCGGTTTCGCCGAAGCCGGCCATGTCCGGCGCGATCACGCGGAACTGCCGCGCAAGCGCCGGCATCGTGAGCCGCCAGTTCGCATAGGCCGTGACACCGGGCCCCGAGCCGTGGATCAGAAGCACGGGCGGGCCGTCGCCGACGTCGTGATAATTCGTGTCGATGCCGCCGGCGACGATCCGGCGGCCGATTTCAGGATTGGATGACATGACGCTCCCCCAGTCGATTCATGTAGGCGCGGCGCATCAGCGCCCGCGCTGCTTCGCGCTCTGCCCGCCGATCCCGAAATGCGCCTTCGGCATCTCGGTGATGATCACGCGCACCGATTCGACCGGTGCGTCGAGCGAGCGATGGATGGCTTCGGTGACCTCGGCGATCAGGCGTTCCTTCTTGTCGTCGCTGCGGCCTTCCAGGATGTACAGATGAGCAACCGGCACGATCGGCCTCCCCGTCAGATGAAACGCAGGCCGACCGACCCGATGTCCTGCACGCGCAGCGTCACGCTGTCGCCGGCCGCGACAGCCACCGCCTCGGTGATGCCGCCCGACAGGATCAGGCTGCCCGCCGGAATCGATTCGCCGCGCGCGCCGAGATGGTTCGCGAGCATCGCGATCGCGGCGGCCGGATGCCCGAGCACGGCCGCGCCCGCACCGAACGCGACCGGCAGCCCGTTCTTCTCGAGCACGACGCCGAGCGTGCGCAGATCGACGCCGTCCACCGGCAACGGGCGCCCACCCGCCACGAAGCGCGCGGCCGACGTGTTGTCGGCCACCACACTCTTCAGGTCGAACTTGAAGTCGCGGTAACGGCTGTCGATCACCTCGATGCCGGCGATGACGAAATCCGTCGCGGCGAGCACCGCACCGATGTGGCAACCGGGGCCTTTCAGCTCGGCCTTCGTCACGAACGCGATCTCGGGCTCCACCTTCGGGTGAATCAGCGCGGACGTGTCGCACTCGCCGCCGTCGGGCAGGTCGTAGAGATCGGTGAGGAAGCCGAACACGGGCGTATCGACGCCCATCTGGCGCATCTTCGCGTGCGAGGTCAGGCCGGCCTTGTAGCCGACGATCCGTGCGCCGCGCGCGAGCTGCCGGCGTCGGATCGCGTCCTGGACCGCGTATGCGTCGTCCCAGTCCATTTCCGGATGCCGGTCGGTGATCTTCGGCGTGTCGCGTGCTTCGCGCATGCAGTCGTCGAGATGCGCGGCAAGCGATTCGACGGTCTCGTTGGTCAGGTTCATGCAGCCTCCCGCTTCGCTTGCGCCGCGCGCGCCTTCGCGAGCGTCAATGCCGTGTCTTCGATCATGTCTTCCTGGCCGCCGACCATCCCGCGCCTGCCCAGCTCGACGAGGATGTCGCGCGCCGGGATCCCGTACTTGTCGCCCGCACGCTTCGCGAACAGCAGGAACGACCCGTAAACGCCCGCATAACCGAGCGTCAGTGCATCGCGATCGACGCGGATCGGGAAATCCATCATCGGCACGACGAGATCCTCGGCGACGTCCTGGATCTTCCACACGTCGACGCCGGTCTCGATGCCCATCCGCTCGCACACGGCGACGAACACTTCGAGCGGCGTGTTGCCGGCGCCGGCGCCGAGGCCGGCCGCCGCGCCGTCGATCCGGTTAGCGCCGGCCTCGATCGCCGCGATCGAGTTCGCGACGCCCATCGCGAGGTTGTGGTGGCCATGAAAGCCGAGTTCGGTATCCGGCTGCAGCGCGTCGCGCACCGCGGCGAGGCGCGCCTTCACGTCGTCGGGCAGCATGTAGCCGGCCGAATCGGTGATGTAGATGCAGTTCGCGCCGTACGACTCCATCAGCTTCGCCTGCTTCACGAGCCCTTCCGGGCTGTTCATGTGGCTCATCATCAGGAAGCCGACGGTATCCATGCCGAGCTTGCGCGCCATCGCGATGTGCTGCTCGGACACATCGGCCTCGGTGCAGTGCGTCGCGACGCGGATCGTCTGCACGCCGAGCGCATGCGCCTCCTTCAGGTGATCGACGGTGCCGATGCCCGGCAGCAGCAGCGCCGACACCTTCGCGCGCTTCAGCAGCGGGATCACCGCGCCGAGGTATTCGGCATCGGTGTGCGCGGGGAAGCCGTAATTGACCGACGAGCCGCCGAGCCCGTCGCCGTGCGTGACTTCGATCAGCGGCACGCCGGCCGCATCGAGCCCGGTCGCGACCGCGCGCATCTGGTCGAGCGTCATCCGGTGACGCTTCGGGTGCATGCCGTCACGCAGCGTCATGTCGTGGACGGTGATTCGCTTGCCTTTGAGATTCATTGCCGTTTCCTTGTTCGTCCGGTCATGGGAGAAGCGCGCGTCAGGCTGCCTGCGCAACCGGCTGGAGCGCGAGGCGGCCGGCCAGCAGTTCCTCGGCGAACATCTCGGCGGTGCGCGCGGCGGCGGCCGTCATGATGTCGAGGTTGCCCGCGTATTTCGGCAGGTAGTCGCCGAGGCCTTCGACCTCGAGGTAGATCGACACGCGGTTGCCGTCGAACACCGGCCCGTTGACGATCCGGTAGCCCGGCACGTAGCGCTGCACGTCGGCGATCATCGCGTGCACCGATTCGACGATGCGCGCTTCGTCGGGCGCGCTCTCCGTCAGGCAATGCACGGTGTCGCGCATGATCAGCGGCGGATCGGCCGGGTTGATCACGATGATCGCCTTGCCGGCCTGCGCGCCGCCGACCTGCGCGACCGCCGCCGCCGTCGTGCGCGTGAATTCGTCGATGTTCTTGCGCGTGCCGGGGCCGACCGAGCGCGACGACACGGTCGCGACGATCTCGCCGTACGCGACCGGCTGCACGCGGGACACCGCGCGCACCATCGGGATCGTCGCCTGGCCGCCGCAGGTGACCATGTTGACGTTCATCTCGCCGGAGCCGATGTGATCCTTCAGGTTCACGGGCGGCACGCAGTACGGGCCGATCGCGGCCGGCGTCAGGTCGATCATCAGCACGCCGAGCGCGTTGAGCTTGCGGCTGTTCTCCGCGTGGACGTACGCGCTCGTCGCGTCGAACGCGATCTGCACGCCGTCGGCCTGCACGTGCGGCAGCAGGCCGTCGACGCCTTCCGCGGTCGTCTTCAGCCCGAGTTCGCGCGCCCGCTTCAGGCCGTCTGAATCGGGATCGATGCCGACCATCCAGACGGGTTCGAGCACGGGGCTGCGCATGAGTTTGGCGAGCAGGTCGGTGCCGATGTTGCCGGGGCCGATCAGCGCGCAACGGATCTTTCGGGTCATGGGGATGTCCTCGTTTGCGATTGAATGGAAACGGCGCCGCTCACGCGAACCGCACCGAACACGCGCCGATCCCGCCGATCGACACGCGGAAGTTGTCGCCGGGCCCGGCCGGCGCCATCGCGGCGAGTGCGCCGGACAGGATCACCTCGCCGGCCTTCAGCGGAATGCCGAGGCGGCCGAGCGTATTGGCGAGCCACGCGACGGCGTTCACCGGCGAACCGAGCGCGGCCGCGCCGGCGCCGGTGCCGATCACGTCGCCGTTCTTCTCGAGCACCATCCCGCAGGTCGAGAGATCGACGCGGCGCGTGCTCACCGCCTGGTCGCCGAGCACGAACACGCCGCACGACGCGTTGTCGGCCACCGTGTCGCCGATGCGGATCTTCCAGTCGCGAATGCGCGAATCGACGATCTCGAAGCACGGCATCACGCATTCGGTCGCGGCCAGCACCATCGCGTTCGTCACGCCGGGGCCGAGCAGGTCGCGCTTCAGCACGAACGCGATCTCGCCTTCGGCCTTCGGCTGAATCAGCGTGTCGAGTGCGATGCATTCGCCCTCGCCGACCACCATGCCCGACAGCAGGTAGCCGAAATCGGGCTGGTACACGCCGAGCATGTCCATCACGGCTTTCGACGTGACGCCGATCTTCTTGCCGACGACGGTCTCGCCGGCGTCCAGGCGGCGCTGCACGAAGCGCTGCTGGATCCGGTACGCGTCGTCGATCGACAGATCCTCGTGCTGCGACGTCAGCGGCGCGACGGGCATGCGCGACGTCATCGCGTCGTACAGCCGGTCGCCCAGCGTGGTAATCAATGTGGAGTCCATAAGCGTTTTCCGGTCGGTAACGGGGGGATCAAAGCTTGATGCAGACGTTGCGGAGTTCCGTGTAGAACTCGAGCGAATGCACGCCGCCTTCGCGGCCGATGCCCGATTGCTTCGCACCGCCGAATGCGGTGCGAAGGTCGCGCAGGAACCACGAGTTGACCCACGCGATGCCGACGTCGATCGACGCGGCGACGCGATGCGCGCGGGCCAGGCTGGTCGTCCAGATCGCGGTCGACAGCCCGTACACGTTCGCATTCGCGCGGCCGATCACCTCGGCTTCAGAGTCGAACGGCATCACGAGCGTGCACGGGCCGAAGATTTCCTCGCGCGCGATCGGCGAATCGTCACCGAGGCCGGTCCAGATCGTCGGCTGTACCCATGCGCCGCCGCGCAGGTCGTCCGGCAGGTCGGGCACGCCGCCGCCCGTCACGACCGTCGCGCCGAGTTCGGTCGCCTTGCGGTAGTACGACAGCACCTTGTCGCGGTGTTCCTGGCTGATCAACGGGCCGATGCCGGTCGTGTCCGCTTCCGGGCGGCCCGGCCGCAGCGCCTCGGCGCCTGCCTTCAGCGCGGCGACGAAACGCTCGAACAGCGGGCGCTCGACGTACACGCGCTCCGTGCCGAGACACACCTGCCCGGCATTCGCGAAGCACGAGCGCAACGTGCCCTCGACGGCCGCGTCGAAGTCGCAATCGGCGAACACGATCGCCGCGTTCTTGCCGCCCATCTCGAGGCTGACGGGCCGCGCGCCGTCGGCGGCCGCCTTCATGATCGCCGCACCGGTGCGCGTCTCGCCGGTGAACGTGATCGCGTTCACGCCGGGATGGGTCGTCAGGAATTCGCCGGCTGAATCGGGCCCGAAACCGTGCACGACGTTGTAGACACCGCGCGGCACGCCCGCCGAGTTCATCACTTCGCCGAGCAGCGCGGCCGTCTGCGGCGTTTCCTCCGACGGCTTCACGACCACGGTGTTGCCGCACGCGAGTGCCGGCCCGACCTTCCACGTCATCAGCAGCAACGGCAGGTTCCACGGGCAGATCACGCCGACCACGCCGACCGGGCGGCGAATCGCGTAGTTGAGCGCGCCCGCGCCGTCCGGCGTCGCCATTTCGAAGGTTTCGCCCGGCACGTTCTTCACGATGTCGGCGAACACCTTGAAGTTCGCGGCGCCGCGCGGGATGTCGATATGGCTCGCGAGGCTCACCGGCTTGCCGGTGTCGGCCACTTCGGCCTCGAGAAAATCGTCGAAGCGGCGCGTGATGCCATCGGCTACCGCGTACAGGATCTCGACGCGCTGTGCGACCGTGATGCCGCCCCACGGCCCCGACAGCGCCGCGCGCGCCGCGTGGACGGCCGCGTCGACGTCGGCGCGGCTCGCTTCGGCCACGCGCGCGATCACCGCGTTGTCGAGCGGCGAGCGCTTGTCGAACCAGCGTTCTCCGGCGCGATAGCTGCCGTCGATGAAATTGCGGACGAGCCGCACGTCCGGCTGCCCGCCGGCGGGGCCGCGCGTCGCGGCGATGGGTTCGGTGTCGTACATGATGTGTCTGTCGAGTGTCTTGAATCCGTGATCCGGTGGGTTCGTTCCGCGCGTTCGCGTGCCGTGCGTCATCGCGCGCGGAAGCCGGCGGCAGCGAGGCCCGCGTGCGCGCACTGTTCGTCCTGCGCCTCGCTGCCGCCCGACACGCCGATGCCGCCGATCCGCGCGCCGTCGTCGTCGATCGGCAAGCCGCCGCCGAACGCGACGAAGCGTGCACGCAAGACGAGCCCCTGCCGCACCGCGTCCGAATGCGTGGCCAGCGCGTCGTGCCAGCCGCCGGTCGGCACGCCGAAACTCGCGGCCGTGTACGCCTTGTCGATCGCGATGTCGATCGAATGCAGCGGCGCACCGGGCATCCGCACGAAGGCCGCGAGCAGCCCCGCCGCATCGACCACCGCGACGTTCACGCGCACGCCGAGCCGTTCGGCCGCTTCTGCCGCCGCGTGCGCGGCGCGCGCGGCGGCCGGCCAGTCGATCGTGCGCAACGCGACGCTGCGGGTCGAATCATTCCGTGCCATGACGCTGTGCTCCTTCGCGGGTCAGGTGTAGACGGTCGTGAACGCTTCGTTCAGCTCGCCGGAGTGGAAGAAGATCCCGCGCCCGAGTTCGTCCTCGGTCCATGTCGTGACCGGGCGATCGGGTTGCGCGAGATAGCCGAGCCCCGCGAAGGTTTCGTTGCGGTTGCCGCTCGGATCGAAGAAGTAGATGGTCGTGCCGCGCGTGATGCCGTGCCGCGTGGGCGCGACGTCGATCTTCACCTTGTTCTTCGCCATTACGTCGGCCGACTTCAGCACGTCGGCCCAGTCGTCGAGGAAGAACGCGATGTGATGCAGGCCGTTGCGCGGGCCGCCGACGAACGCGATGTCGTGCGGCGTCGAGCTGCGGAACATCCACGTCGCGGCGCGAATCGTGTTGCCCGGGCCGACCATCACCTGCTCGGCCAGATGGAAGTCGAGGCACTCGGCCATGAAGCGCGTGTTCTCCTCGACACGGTTCACGCCGGTCTCGGGATTCAGCTCGCACATCAGCAGGCAATGGTCGAGCCAGTGCACGGCCGAGCCCGGAATGTCGTCGGGCCAAGGATCGGGATTCAGCGAACCGACGGCCGTGCCGACCTGCTCCTTCTGCGCGAACAGGCGCAATTCATGCCCGCTCGGCAGCAGGAACCGCAGCTGGCGGCCCATGGCCGGCAACGCGCCTTCCGGCAGCATCTCGGTCTTGATCCCGTACGCGTCGATCCGCTGCCGCAGCGTGTCGAGGTCGGCATCGCGCTCGACCTTGTAGGCCGCATGCTTGAGCCCAGCCTGGTCGGACGGCGACAGGATCAGCGAATAGCGGTCCCATTCGTCCCAGCATTTCAGGTAGACATTGCCGGCCGCGTCGCGCATCGTCTCCTGCATGCCGAGCACGCGTATGTAATGACGCAGCGCTGCTTCCATGTCCATCACCTTCAGATTGACATGACCAATACGCATCACACTCATGGTGAGTCTCCTCCTTGGTTACTTGTTGAGTTCCGGCGTCCCGGCACAGGCCGATCCGCAGAAAAACGGCTTCTTCAGCCGGCCGGCCACTTCCAGTTCGACGTCGCCGTCGGCCGTCACGCGGCACGCGAGCGCATAACCGTCGTCCTCCTCCTCGGCGCTCACGTGCGCGCGGCTGACCGGTCCGAGCTTGCGCACCGCGCCGCGCAGCACGCGCACCTTGCACACGCCGCACCCGCCGTTCAGGCAGCCGACCGGGATGCCGCGCCGGCCGAGCTTCGCCATGCCGGCCAGCAGCGATTCGCCGGCGCCGCATGCGTAGCGCTCGTCGGTCTGCGCGATCGTCACCGTCGCGCACACGCGGCCCGCGTCCACGTCACACCCGCCGGAACAGCGGGCTGCGCGTCTGCTGCGCGTCGGCCGCCGAAATGAACTTCTCGTGATAGATGTCGCGCTCGAACAGGCGCCCCTGCATCAGCGCGGTGATGCACGCGTCGATCATCGCGGGCGGTCCGCACAGGTAGGCTTGATGGCCGGAGAAGTCGCCGTCGAAATGCGCCTTCGCGACGTCGTGCACGAAGCCGTTCGCGACGCCGTCACCCGCGTCCGGTGCGCCTTCCGACAGCGCCGGCACGTACGTGAAATTCGGGTAGCGTTCGGCCAGCGCGCGGAATTCGTCGTGGTAATAAAGCTCCTTCGCGTTGCGCTGGCCATAGATCAGCGTGATCGGCGCGGTAACGCCGCTCGCGAGCAGGTCGGCGATCATCGAGCGCGGGCTCGACAGCCCGGAGCCGCCGGCCATGAAGATCATCGGCAGCGCGGCCGAGCGGCGCACGAAGAAACGGCCGTACGGGCCCGACAGCCGCACGCGGTCGCCGGTCGCCAGCTGCTCGTGCAGGTAACCGGTGCCCAGGCCGCCCGGCACCTGACGCACGTTCAGCTCGATCTCGTCGGTGGCGGCCACATCCGCCGGTGCGTTCGCGATCGAGAACGCGCGGCTCTGCCCGAGCCCGGGGATTTCGAGCTGCACGTACTGGCCGGCCTGGAAATGGATCGGCTGCGACAGCTTCAGGCGGATCGACTTGATGGTCGGCGTGAGCTGCTCGATGCGCGTGACGTCGGCCGCGAAGTCCTTGACCGGGATGATCTCCGCGTCGGGCTCCTCGTCGACGTCGGCCTCGATCACGGTGTCGGCCTGCAGCGTCGCGCAGCATGCGAGCGCCTTGCCTTCCTCGCGCTCGAAATCCATCAGCGCGAACGGGTTCGCGTCGCCAAGATCGGTCTCGCCGTCGAGCACGGCGACCTTGCAGGTGCCGCACAGGCCGTGACAGCACGCGTGCGGAATGTAGATGCCCTGGCGCAGCGCGGCATCGAGCATCGTCTGTCCTTCCTCGACCTCGATCGTGACGCCCAGCGGCTCGATGGTAAGTTGGTGGCTCATGATGGTTCGCTCGTCCGCGTGGCGGTCAGAAGCTCGCGCCGCCGAGGCCGTCGAGGCCCGGCGTGCGGAAGCTGATCAGGTCCTTGTGCCCGAGGCCGTTGCCGGCGAGGCTCTGCGCGGGATCCGGCGTCCACGGCTCACCGGAGCGGAACCACTCGACGCGATCCCAGTCGATCTTCGCGAAATCCGGGTGGTAGCCGTAGACGGGCGGCAGCACGTCGCGCGTGAGCGCGCCGAACGGCAGGTCGGGCGGCAACGGCAGGCAGAACGGCGCCGGGAACATCAGGTGGTCTTCCCAGCACACGTAGAGCAGCGGCGCCGGGAACTTCCCGACCGCGTCCTTCACCGGGAAGTCGTAGGGTTTGAGCGCGATGACGGCCATGTTTGTCTCCAGTCGGCCGGCGTTCGCGCCTTCGCGCGTGCGCCGGTCTCGTTCAAGGTTGCGTATTGATCAGTTGCTCGTGACCTGGCCGCGCCAGGCCGCGAAGTTCTTCTGGTCTTCCGAGCCGTCGAAATCGAGGTTGTCGCGGCCCATCTGCACCGCGTAGTAGTCGAGCACCGCGGCGAGCGGATCGAAGCCTTCCGCCGTCGGGTCCGCATCGGGCGGGAAGCAGTTGCCCTGATGGATCTGGTGCACCGGCAGCCAGGCCTGCACGTACTTCTGCGGCTCGTGATCGAAGATTTCCTTGCAGTGATCGCTGCAGAAATGGAACTTGTTGCCGAGGTAATCCGATTCGCGCGCGCCGATCTTGCGTGCGTTGCCGGGCTCGGTGAACAGCATCGGGATCTGGCAGGTCTGGCACAGCATCGGCAGCGTCTTCATGTAGAAGCGGTTGCCGGCCTTCGCCTGCTCGCCCCAGTAATCGAAGCGCGGGCGGTAGTAGCGGTCGAACGAATCCGGATACTTCGCGGACAGCCACGCCATCTCGTCCTCGCCCGGCACCCACGTATGGAATGCGGACGCCGCGTTGAAGCCGTAGAACGTCGACCATGCCTGGTGGCTAATGTGGTCCTTGCCTTCGCATGCGTCCTGCCAGCCCTTCGGCTCGCGAATGCCGTAGCGCGCGAGATCCTTGAACAGCGCGCCGCCGTTCTGCTCCGCGTACATCTCCCACGATTCGCGCCAGCTCATCACGCGCTTCGGCTGCATGTAGTCCATCATCATCGCGACGAGCGTCAGCAGCCGGTAGCCGCGCCAGAACCACTTGTCGATCCAGCGCTGCACGATCGGCACGTTGTCGGGATCCTGTTCGAGCAGGAACTTGATGCACTCGATGCCGAGCGTCATGTGACGCGATTCGTCCGATTGCGCGGAGAAGCCGAACGTGACGGTCGACATGTCGCCGTTGTACGCGGCGCCCGACATGAACGGCACGAACAGCAGGTTCGTCAGCACGTATTCGAACGAGAAGCTCACGGCGGTCAGGAATTCGAACGGCCCCGACGAATACGCATCCTCGAAGAACGACTTCGGCACCGACAGGTACCAGACGCGATCGAACCAGTGGTTCGAGTGATGGAACCCGTTGAAGAACCTGTTGTACGTCGACATCGCGTGCGTTTCGGTCTGGTAGTGCCGCAGCTCGTCGATCGACTGCATCTGGCACGCGATGCGCGCGCCCTCGCCGGTGAAATGCCGGCCGACGTGCGCGAAGCCGCGGTGCGCGAGGTATTCGAGCGGCGTCACGCCCTGGATGAACAGCTTCAGCGCATTGATGTAGCGCGCGTCCGTCACGCCGAGGAACGCGTTGTTCTGCGTGAACGCGTCGATCACCGCGTACAGTTTCTTTTCCTTCTCGCCCTGGTATTTCCAGTACGCGTCCATCGTCAGGCGGAACGGGTCGACCCACTTGTCCCAGTCGTGGATCTTGATGCCCTCGTAGCGGTCGTACGGGAATACCTTGTCCATCGGCTGGTAGGTCGTTTCCCAGCCGAGGCCGCGCGTCATCGCCGCGTAGCGGTCCTTCAGGCCGAGCTTTTTCTTGAGCGTAGGCGTATCCATTCGTGTCTCCGGTGTTGTCGGTGCGCGGTGCGCGGCGTTCAGTGCGACCAGCTCAGCGTGAACTGGTCGTCGTCCTCGTCGATGTGGCCCGACAGCGTGATCAGGTTCACCTGCAGCTGCTGCAGGTCGAAGCGCGTGCCGGTCAGTTCCTCGATCGTTTCGCGGCGGATCGTCAGGCGGTCCGGCGAATCGATCTTGACCATGCCGGGCGACTCGACCACCGTCGCGAGCGGGTTGTCCGCGACGATCGCCTCGACGATCGGTCTGGACTCCTCATTTGCCTGGAAGGCGATGAATACGTTGGACATGCTGGTTTCCCTGTTTGAGTGATTGACGCCCGTCGTCAGAACGCGATGCCGAGCTTCGCGATGCGCGCATGGAACAGCTCGCGCACTTCGTCGAGCGCCGCGCGACCGTCGTCCCGCAACGCCAGCGCCGCCACCGGCGCGAGCGCCGCATCGGCCCGGGCGGACCAGTCGCGCGTCCAGCGGGCAAGCAGTGCGCGGTTGTCGTCCGATTCGGCCGCCATCGTTTTCACGACCGCGTCGATCCAGCGGTTCGATTCCGTGTGCCATTCGGGCATGAACGCGGTCAGCATCGCGACGGCCGAGCCGCCCGCGAGCGCGATCCGTTCATCGACGAAGCGGTCGTATATGAGCGGATAAAGCAGCCCGTCGAGCGCGAGGTTCTGCGCGACGAACAGCTCGACCGGATCGGCGACGACCAGCGTGTCCTCGACGTAGCGGCGCAGCGGCTGCCACGCGGCGCCGGTCAGCCATGCCGCCTTGGCCGTATCGAGCGTGTCGGGCTCGGCCATCGCAAGCGCGAGACGCGTGAGGTACTGCGCGACGCCGAGGTTGTCCATCGCATGGAACATCGCGGGGGCGGTGAATGCCGTGCCGTAGCCGAGCGCGCAGACCTGCGCGTTGTTCATGTTCGCGCCCCACGCCGCGTGGCGCAGCGGCACCAGCACGTCGAGCGCGTGCGCAGCGACGTCGTCGCGCATCAGGCCGATCATCCGGCGCGATTCGACGAACTCGAAGTTCGCTTCCATCGTGTCCTGCTGGCGCGCCCGCGCGGTTGCCCACGACGCGTAGTAGAACTGGCGCGGGTCCTTCAGCGCATACCAGTCCGCCATCCGGATCGCCGAGCGCGACGCGTCGAAGATCTCGTGATCGGGGTCCCACGTCGGCCGGTAATGGAAGTTCGCCTGGGGCTGCGCGCCCATCATGCCTTCCTGGTAGCGCGTCGCCGTCCTGTCGCCGCCGATGTGCTGCGCGACGTGCGCAAAGGTGTGCCGGAGCGGCTTGATGTCGACTGTCTTCAGCTCGATGGTCACTTCTTGCTCCTCAAGGTCATGGGTTCGCTTCGACGTCCAGCCGCGTGACCTGCTGTTCGCGGCAGAACGCGTCGAAGGCGGCAGGAGGCAACGTCAGCTCGACGCACAGCTCCGGCGCGCCGCCGATCGACAGCTCGAATTCGACGAAGCCGCGTGAGTTCGTGCCGGTCACGCGGACGCACTTGCGGCCCGGGTCGAGCGGAGAAAGATCGGTGTCGGGTGGATTCATGTTCGGTGTCGCCTCCATGCCGTCCTTCAATGCAGCATCCGTGCCACACTCGGCCGGCTTGGCAAAAAATCTCGATAATTCAGGGAAAGCCCTGACGTAAAGTTTGAATTCGAGATCCACAATGGCGGTTAACCAGAACGCGATCCGCGCCCGGACTATCGCGCCGAACCCCTGATCAGACGGACTCCTTCATCATTTGATCAATCCGGTTTCGCGCATTTGATCAAATGATCAACCCGTCACGTGTCCCGGGGCGCGGCTTGCGGAAATTTCGAAAATCACGAGAAATCTCGACGGAGGAGACATGACGCGGCCCAGCCTGCCCCCCTTGCCGCCAGACACCGACCTGCGCAAGCTGATCCATTTTTCGGCGAGCGACGGCCGCATCTGGCTCGCCGGACAGCGGATGGTGCTGCTCCATGCCGGCGCGCTGGCGACGCTGCGCCAGGAACTGATGGAAAGCGTCGGCCCGGCGCAGACGCGGCGATTCTTCACGCGCGTCGGCTTTGCCGCTGGCGAACGGGACGCCGCGCTCGCGCGCGAGATCCGCAGCGGCGCATCGCTGTTCGACATGTTTCATGTCGGCCCGCAGTTGCACATGCTCGAAGGCGCGGTGCAGGTCACGCCGCTGCGTTTCGAAGCGGACCCTGCGACCGGTGCGTTCTATTGCGAGTACCGGTGGGAGCATTCCTGGGAAGCCGACGTGCACCGCCGCACGTTCGGCCCGCAGCCCGAGCCCGTGTGCTGGATGCTGATCGGCTATGCGACCGGCTATACGAGCGCGTTCATCGGCCGGACCATCCTGTTCAAGGAAACGTCCTGTGTCGGCATGCACGATCCGCACTGCACGATCGTCGGCAAGCCCGCCGACGAATGGCCCGATGCAGAGGAAATCTCGTCGTGGTTCAAGGCCGATTCGCTGATCAATACGATCCGCGACCTGCAGACCGAGGTCGAATCGCTGCGCCTCGAAATCGCGCCCGACGACAGCCGGACGAAGCTCGTCGGGCGCTCCGATGCGTTTCGCGCCGCATACGCGCTGCTCGAAACGGCCGCGCCGACCAAGGTCGCCGTGCTGCTCACCGGCGAGACGGGCGTCGGCAAGGAACGGTTCGCCCGCGCGCTGCACAGCCTCAGCCCGCGCGCCGCGAAGCCGTTCGTCGCGATCAACTGCGCGGCGATTCCGCACGCACTGATCGAATCGGAACTGTTCGGCGCGGAGAAGGGTGCGTTCACGGGCTCGCAGGCCACGCGCGCCGGGCGCTTCGAGCGCGCGAACGGCGGCACGCTGTTCCTCGACGAGATCGGCGAACTGCCGCTCGACGTGCAGGCCAAGCTGCTGCGCGTGCTTCAGGAGGGCGAAGTCGAGCGGCTCGGCGCGACGGAAGGCAGGAAGGTCGACGTGCGCGTCGTCGCGGCGACCAACCGCGACCTCGAACAGGCCGTGCGCGACGGCACCTTTCGCGCGGACCTCTATTACCGGATCAACGTCTACCCGGTGCTGATCCCGCCGCTGCGCGACCGGCAGGACGATATCGCGCTGCTCGCCGACGCGATGCTCGAACGCTTCGCGTCGCTGCACGGCAAGCCGGCGCCCACGCTGACCGACTATGCGTACGACACGCTGCGCGGCTACCGGTGGCCCGGCAACGTGCGCGAGCTCGAGAACCTGATCGAGCGCGCGGTGATCCTGTCGCGCCCGAACCGGCCGGTCGACGCGAAGGACCTGTTCCCCGGCGTCGGGCTGCCCGGCGGCGCGACGGTCGACCGTGCGGGGCAGATTCGCCCGGCGGCCGCGCTGTCGATCGACTGCGCGACGCTGCTCGACCAGTTGCAGGGCGGCGGCGGACTCGACGGCCTCGAGCGCGCGCTGCTGCATGAAGCCGTCGACCGCGCGAACGGCAACCTGTCGGCCGCCGCACGCCTGCTCGGCGTGACACGCGCGCAGCTCAGCTACCGCCTCAATCGCAAACACGATCAGGAGGACGCCTGACATGAACACCATCCTGCCCGCGCCCCCGTTCACCGACACGCTGCCCGACGACGCGTCGGCGACCGACGATACCGTCGAGCCGCATGCCCGCACGCTCAGCGAGCATGCATACCATCAGCTGCGCCAGCACATCGTCGAAGGCCACTACCCGCCGGGCGCGAAGCTGCGCGTCGAGCATCTGAAGAACGTGTACGGCGTCGGCGCCGGCACGCTGCGCGAAGCGCTCACGCGGCTCGTCAGCGATGCGCTGGTCGTCGCCGAAGGGCAGCGCGGCTTTCGCGTGACGCCGATGTCGGTCGACGATCTCGAAGCGATCACACGGCTGCGCATCCACATCGAGGTCGATGCATTGCGCGAATCCGTGCGACGCGGCGACGACGCATGGGAACAGCGCGTACGCCAGAGCTTCGAGATGCTGTCGGCGTGGGAACAACCGGTGTCGATCGCGCACCGGACCGCGTGGGAAGCCTGCAACCGGCGCTTTCACGAAGCGCTGATCTCGGCCGCCGCGACGCCGTGGACCTACCTGATCCTGCGGATGCTCTCGCAGCAAAGCGAACGGTACCGGCGCGTGTGCATTGGGCTCGGCGATTCGAAGCGCGACGTGCATGCGGAACATGCGTGCCTGTTCGACGCCGCGATGCGGCGCGCCGATGCGCGCGCGGCGCTCGCGCTCGAGGACCATATCGGCACGACGCTCGCGGTGGTGCGCAACGCGCCGCCCGGCACGCTGCCGTTCTAGCGCTTCACGGCATGCTGGCGGCGCTCAGGCCAGTTCGGGATAACCGTGCGCGGCCGCGTCCTGCGCGAACCGTGCAATCGCGTCGTAGTCGGCCGGCAGCAGCCGTTCGAAGCCCTTCAGCCGCAGCACGCGCGCCCGTTGCGCGTCGGCGGCCGCCGCGCGATCGAGTGCGTCCTGCAACGCGCCGACCTGTGTTTCCGGCAGCGCGCGCGACGCGATGAACGGCAATCCCGGCGCGGAAGCCGTCGTACCGATGACCCGGATGTCCTTCAGCAAATCGGGCAACGCGTCGCGGATATAAGCAAACGTCACGCAGTCAATCGCCCCGCAATCGGCATCGCCCGACGCCAGCGCACGCAGCACGTTCACGTGAGAGCCAAACGGCGTGACCGACCCGAAGAAATGCCCGTCATGCGCATGCGGCGCGACCGCGTGCCTGAATGCGTTCATCCCGCTGTGTGAATCGTCGCCGTTGAGTGCGGCGCGCAGCCCGCGACAGGCGGCGAGCGTCGTCGTGCCGCCCGCGTGCACGCGCGCCGACACGACCAGCACGCTGCTGTAGCGCGCCCCGTCGCAGCCGTCCGCGTCGAAAGCGGGCGTCGCGATCAAACGCACGACGTCGCGCAACCCGAGCATCCGGTACGGGTAGCCGCAGGTCTGCGACAGCAGCAGATCGTCGCGCCGCCACAGCGCATGCAGGTCGTCGAGCGGCGCATCGGGCAGCGCTACGCCGGCAGGGCCGCCCGCCTTCGCGAACGCGTCGAGCGCATCGCGCAACAACGCGCGCCACAGGGCGGCGTGGCGCGGCGTCACGTTGTACATCGGCAGTACTGCGATCCATGGGTTCATGCGGGCATTCTACGCACCGGCGGCGGCCCCGATGCTTATCGGTCTCGTCGCGATAAGCAAATGCGAATCGATTGGTTGGCGCGGCAGCGCTGCCCCGGTACCGTTCGAAGGCCTGCCGGCGCTGCCATCTTGCGCAATGCCGGACAGGCCGACCGTGATCCGCGAGACACCTGCGCACCGGGCCGAGCGCACCGGTTCCATCGCTCGTTCCCCGCACTGCCCGATCCATCCGCCTCAACGCCATGGCCGAATACTTCGACGTCGATCACGCGCGCGCGATTGCCGCGCTCGGCGCCCGCTTCACCGCCCGCACCGAGTGGCCGACCTGGCTGCTGGTCGCCGTCATCTACGGCGGCTGGCTGGCCGTGCTGCTGCTCGTGCGCGACGGGCACCTGTCGCTCGCGGCCGCTACGCCGCCGCTGATCCTGCTCGGCGCATGGCACCTGTCGCTGCAGCACGAACTGCTGCACGGCCATCCGACGCGTTCCGCGTCCGTGAACAAGCTGCTCGGCTATCCGCCGCTGACGGTCTGGTATCCGTACACGCTGTATCGCGACACGCACCTCGACCATCACCGCGACGAAGACCTGACCGTGCCGGGCGTCGATCCCGAAACGAACTACGTAACGCGCGAACGCTGGGCGCGGCTGCCGCGCTGGCGTCGCGCGCTGACGGTCGCGCGCAAGACTTTCATCGGACGAATCGTCGTGGGGCCGCCGCTCGCCGTCGCCGCGACGGTCGCCGATGCGGTCGCCAGGTTCCGGCGCGGCGACTTCCGCCATCTGCCGATGTGGATCATGCACGCCGCCTGCGTGGTCGTGCTGCTCGCATGGCTGCAACGCGAGATCGGCGTGCCGTGGTGGTACTACCTGCTGGCCGTCACGTGGCCCGCGCTGTCGCTCGCGATGATCCGCTCGCTGTACGAGCACCGCGCCGCGCGGCACCCGAAGGCGCGCATCACGATCAACGAGGCCGGCTTCGCGATGCGGCTGCTGTACCTGAACAACAACTACCACCTCGTTCATCACGACCTGCCGAAACTGCCGTGGTACGACCTGCCGCGCGCGTACCGGATGCGGCGCGACGCATATGCGAAGAAATGCGGCGGCTTCGTGATCCGCGGCGGGTATCGCGCGTTGCTCGCGCGCCATGCGTGGACGCCGACCGATACGCCCGTGCATCCGTTCGACCAGGGCACGGCGTCGCTGTCGACGGGGAGCGGGGTGAAGGTGGCGGTGGTCGACGAGGTGCTGCAGGTCAGTACGTGACGTGCGGCGGAGCCGCACTGCTTCGTGAAGCAGCCCAATTCAGCGGCGCGGGCGTCAGGCCGTACGGCCGGCGATTCGTCCGCCGCGCCGCATTTTTCTTACGAAATGCCGACGACACCGCTCGTGCCCGCGCATTGCCAATTGCGCCGCCAATGTCCAGAATGGCGGCTCGTCCGGGGCTTCCAACAATCATTCGCCCCGGCTCTGCCCCCGGCCACGCGCCGCACGCCCCCACGACGATGCAATCGAACACCCCGCCCGGCGCAATCCGCGCGATCGGCAACGACTGGTCCGTTTCCGCGATCACTGCGGGCTTTCTCGCGGTCCTGATTTCCTACGCGGGCCCGCTCGCGATTTTCTTCCAGGCGTCGCAGGCAGCGCACGTGTCCAATGAAATGGTGTCGTCGTGGGTCTGGGCGATCTCGATCGGCGCGGGCATCTCGGGCCTGTTCGCGAGCTGGAAGCTGAAGGTGCCGGTCGTCACCGCGTGGTCGGCACCCGGCACCGCGCTGCTCGTCGGCCTGTTTCCGCAACTGACGCTCAACCAGGCCGTCGGCGCCTACATCACGGCCGCGCTGATCATCCTGCTGATCGGCGTGACCGGCTATTTCGACCGGCTCGTGCGTCACATTCCGCGCGGCATCGCGTGCGGGATGATGGCCGGCATCCTGCTGCCGTTCGGCACGCACGCGTTCGCCGCCGCATCGGAGCAGCCCGCGCTCGCGTTCGGGATGATCGCGGCCTACGTGATCTTCAAGCGCCTGCTGCCGCGCTACAGCATCGTGCTCGTGCTGCTGACGGGCGCCGCGCTCGCGACGGCGCTCGGGATGACGCATCTCGGCAACGTATCGCCGAGCATCGCGCACCCGATCTTCATCGCGCCCGAATGGACGCTCGGCACGACGCTGAGCCTCGCGCTGCCGCTCGTCGTCGTCAGCCTCACCGGCCAGTTCCTGCCGGGCATGACGATCCTGCGCGTGTCCGGCTATCACACGCCCGCGCGCCCGATCATCACGGCGACCAGCGTGATGTCGCTCGTGGTCGCGTGCTTCGGCGGGATCACGATCGTCGTCGCCGCGATCACCGCGGCGCTGTGCACCGGCAAGGACGCGCACGAGGATGCGGGCCGGCGCTACGTCGCCGGGCTCGCGAACGGTGCGTTCTACCTGGTCGGCGGGCTCTTCGCGGGCACGATCGTCACGGTGTTCTTCGCGCTGCCGAAGGCGTTCGTCGCGATCCTCGCGGGGCTTGCGCTGATCGGCGCGATCGGCGCGAACGTGCACGGGATCTTCGAGGACGAGAATCACCGCGAGGCGTCGGTGATCACGTTCCTCGCGACCGCGTCGGGCATGACGTGGCTCGGGCTCGGTTCCGCGTTCTGGGGGATCGTGATCGGATCGCTTTCGTATGCGGTACTGAACAAGGTGCGGCGACAGGCGTGATGCGCAACACGCGCAACGCTCGCCGCCGCGTCGATCAGCGCGCGTGCTGGCGCAACAGCTGCGCAAGTGCATCGGCCGGCGCCGTCGTCCCGTAAAGCCGCTCCGATACGCCCTCCTCGACGTCGATCTGTCCGGCGTTGTGCACGTCGTAGAGATCGACGATCAACTGTGCATGGCGTTCGCTGAGGCCCGCGCGCAGCAGCGTCGCGGCCCAGGTGTCGCGCGGCAGTTCATGCGCGACGATGGCACGGCCGGCCGCCACGCCGAGCGTATCCGCAATGGTCGTCACGCTCACCCGCTGCGGCCCTTCGACGCTGACGATGCGCGGCCCGTTGCCGCCCTCGGGCGCATCGAGCAGCAACCGCGCCGCGACGACGCCCACATCGGGCGCCCAGACCGTCGGGAACACCTTGCCGACCGGATGGTGGAAGCTCGGCAGCACGCCGGTGCCGAGCGCGACCGGCAGCACGCGCGCCCAGTTCTGCAGATGCTCGGCCGAACGTAGCAGCGTCAATTGCGTCGGGATCGTTCTCAGCCGTTCCTCGAGGTAATGGAACAGACGCGTGATGCCCGTGTTGCCTTCGCGCTCCGCGCCGTAATCCGACAGGGCGAGTAGCGCAGGCGGCGGGTTTGCGGCGAGTGCGGCGGTGGCGACGTCGATCGTCCGCATCATCGTCGCGGCCGGATCGGGGTCGGCGACGGGTACCGGGCACAGTATCTGTACGGCCTGTGCGCCGTCGATCGCAGATGCGACCGCGTTCTCGTCCGTCAGTTCGGCGATCACGACATCGCAGCCAAGCTGCGCGAAGCGTTCACGATGGCGTGCGTCGCGCAACACCGCGCGCACGGGATGGCCGGCGTTGCGCAAGGTCGTCACGGTCGACTGGCCGACGTTGCCTGATGCTCCGAAGATCACGAACACGGTTCGCTCCTGGGGGGATGAAGGTGGGGTGATTGTCGGGTTGGAGAGCCAGGGTGTCGGACACAAACGGATGAATCGGACAGAAATGGACGAACGATTCAATGTTTGACGGTTCCCGGCTGGATTTCAGTGGAGCTCGAAGGCGACCGAGGCCTACCTGACCGATATCAAGCCGGTGTTTGCTGGCAGTTCATACCGCACCAAAGAGTCCCGCATCCGAAAGTACCTCGCTCCCAGGCTGGACGGCCTGTGCATGGACGAGATTGGCCCCAATCTGATTCGTCCCATTCTGGAGGGATGCAAGGCACACGGGGCCTGGGCAGGCATTCATGTGCAAGGCAACTTGTCGGCCCTCTTCGAGTTCGCCGTGATTCGTGGCTTGGCTGAAGGCAATCCGATTCCTGGATTGCGTGGGTTGCTGCGCGCGCCCGTCAGCCAAAGCAGGCCGTCACGACTCGTGTGCAAATTCCAGGCCTTCTATCAAAAAGCTGCAGAGCTATCTGCGGCTATCCGGAAACATGCCTGAGCCTGAAGCTCATCACCCTGACGGCTTGCCGACCTGGCCAAGCGGCCGATGCTGAATGGGATGAGTCGATTTCGTGGATAGCCACCGCCGGGCACCTGCGCCAGCCCCGCATCGCGGGTGCTGCCGTAGGACCATGCGACGCGCGGCGTGCTGGAGCGATAGCTGTCGTGGTAGCCGGCCGTGTTCGTGAACATGCGTGAGCCGATCCAGGTCACGTCGTGCATCTGTGCCTCGTCAAGCTGGGGACGCTGCATGAACAGCTTGAACCGAGGCGGTGCGGATGGGCGAGCAGGAATAGGAATTGGCTGGGTGCCTATTGTTGGACGAGGGGCGCGCCTTGCTCCATATGTGGAACCGACTACCTTGCTGGGGCAGACAGTAATCCCGTGCCGCGACGGTCGCCACGAAGCCATATCCAGCGGTTTGCATACCAAATTGAATTTCGTACAAGTTGCCGGATTTCCGCGTGAATTTTCAGAATCGTCTCATATCCCCACCATCAATCAATGCCCATGCTGGCGTCCAGAGAAGTCCATGTACGTCCATCTCTGCTGAGAGCCTGCTGCCCACCCTGCCCTAGCGGCAGCAGCCGTAGGTGCTCAGCCACTTGGAGCATCGATGGCAAGACAATCCGATATGCGCTTCACCTTCAAGGCGGGGGGCCTCGAATTCGACGTGGTTTCGTTCGAGCTGGAAGAAGGACTGAGCCAGCCGTTCACGCTGTCGGTCGACCTGGCCAGCACCGATCCGTCGATCGATTTTGCGGCCGTTCTCGACCAGCCCGCGCAGCTCACCATCTGGCGCGCCGGCCAGCCCGTGCGCTACGTCCACGGCCTGGTCAGCGATTTCGAACAAGGGGAAACCGGCTTTCGCCGCACCCGCTATCGCGCGGTGGTCGAACCCAGGCTCGCACGTGCAGGGTTGTGCGCCGACTGGCGCATCTTCCAGCGGCAGAGCGTGCCGGACATCCTGTCGGCGGTGCTCAAGGAACACGAGATCACCGACTACGAACAGTTGGTGACCGAGACGCACCTGCCGCGCGAGTACTGCGTGCAGGCGGGCGACAGCGACTTGCATTTCCTCGCCCGGCTGGCCGCGGAAGAGGGCTTCTATTACGCGTTCGCCTTCGCTGATGCCAGCCACCGCCTGGTCCATGGCGACAATCTCTACATCTTCGGCGCCATCGAGGGCGGCCCGGTCGAATACAACGCCACGCCGGGCGGCGACCAGCCCACGCCGGCGCTGCGCCGCTTGCGCTACAGCGAGCGCGTGCGTACCGCGCGGCAGACCCAGCGCGACTACACCTTCAAGCACCCGACCTATAACCAGGAGCATCAACACGACGGCGCGCAGCTCGATCACCAGAGCCAGGACTACGAGGTCTACCAGTTCCCCGGCCGCTACAAGGAAGACGCGGCGGGGCGGCCCTTCACCCGGACCCGCCTGCTCGGGCTGCGCGGCGACGCGCGTACCGCCGAAGTGGAAGGCGACGATGCGCGCCTGGTGCCCGGCCTGGCCTTCGACCTCATCGGCCATCCGCGCGCCGACCTCAACCGTGGCTGGCGGCCCCTGCGCATCAGGCATCGCGGCGTACAGCACACCAGCCAGGCCGAGGAAAGCGCAGACGCGGAACTGGGCACCCACTACAGCTACACCGCCGAGCTGATTCCCGACGATGTGGAATGGCGCCCGCAGCCGATGGCCAAGCCGCGCATCGACGGCCCGCAGGTCGCCATCGTCGTCGGCCCGCCGGGCGAGGAAATCCACTGCGACGAGTGGGGCAGGGTCAAGGTCCAGTTCACCTGGGACCGGCAGGGCAAGTCCGACGAGCACAGCTCCTGCTGGATCCGTGTTTCGCAGAACTGGGCCGGCGCCACCTGGGGCCACATGGCCATCCCGCGTATCGGCCAGGAAGTCCTGGTGGGCAATATCGACGGCGATTGCGACCAGCCTCTGGTCATCGGCAGAACGTACATGGCGCTGCAGCGGCCGCCGTACGAGCTGCCCAAGCACAACATCCTCAGCACCATCAAGAGCAAGGAGCACAAGGCCGGACGCAACAACGAACTGCTGTTCGACGACACCAACGGCGAGATCAGCACCACGCTGCGCAGCGACCAGGGTGCCAGTGCGCTCAACCTGGGCTACCTGGTCCACCCGCGCCCGGGCGGCGGCAAGGCGCGCGGCAAGGGCTTCGAGCTGCGCACCGACGAGCACGGCGCGGTGCGTGCCGGCTCCGGCCTGCTGCTGACCACCGAGCCGCGTCCGCACGCCAGCGAGCACCACAAGGACCTCAAGGAAACCGCCGCCCGTCTGCACGTGGCCGGCGAGCAGCAGGAGGGCTTCGGCACCCAGGCCCGCGAAGTACAGGCGCAGGAGGCGGGTGACCAGGATGCGGTCGCCAAGGCGCTGCAAAAGCAGCACCAGGGCATCGTCGGCAACGGCCCCGGCGATCCGGCGAGCAACAACTTTCCCGAATTCGCGCAGCCGTACGTCGTCGTCGCCAGCCCGGTGGGTATCACCACCAGCACGCCAGGTTCGACCCATATCGCCAGCGGCGAGCACATTGCGCTCAGCAGTACGGAGCACATCAGCCTGACCAGCGGCAAACGCCTGCTCGCCAGCGCCAGCCGTGGCATCCGCCTGTTCGTGCAGAGCATGGGCTATCGCCTCGTAGCCGCGGCGGGAGACATCGACATCCGCGCGCTGAAGGACAGCATCAACCTGCTGGCCAAGCTCAACATCACCCACACCGCCGAGCGCATCACGCTGAACGCCAAGACCGAGCTGGTCATCAACGGCGGCGGCAGCGCCACGGTGTACAACGCCGGCGGCATCACCCACCAGACCAGCGGGCGCTACACGGGCCATGCGGCCAAGTTCAGCTACACCGGGCCCAAGAGCCGGGCGGCCAGCTTCCCCGAGCCGCCCAAGCCTGGCCAGGGCAACCTCGAACTGTTCAACCGTTACGCCAATCTGCGCGGCCTGGCGAACGGCGGTTTCGAAGTCGAGGACGCGCTCGGCAAAGTCTTCAAGGGCACGCTCGATTCAGCGGGCCGCAACGTGGTCTCCGGCGTGGCGCCGGGGCCGGCAAAGATTCGTTTTGGGCTGGACCCCGCCGACCCCTGGTCGGAGGCCAGCTATGTCGGCGTGCCCAAGTGGCCTGCGAATCCGCCCAGTGGCGGTATCGGCCAGGTCCAGGCTCTTGTCGCCGGCGCCATGCCGTCGCAGCCCAAGGCCTCCGCGCCCGTGCCAGCCATGGCGAAGTCCCTGAGCGTTGGCGCTCCGTCAGTGCCGGCATCGGGCCCCGGCCGCTGGGTCACCACGGACAACGATTACCACGGCATCAAGAACACCGGGGTCATGTTCATCAATCGCCTGACTTCCATGGGCGACGAAGGGCGCCTGTTCGGCTCCGACGGCAAGGACTACATGAACACCACGCGCGACAAGATCCAGCAGTGGAAGCCATTGCCCGCGGATGCCGATCCGTGGCTCAAGGAAAACTCGGCCGTTCACACCTACGGCGAGACCCGGAAGATCAAGCAACGCTATCTCGAAGGCGCCGATGCCTGGGCCATCGGCGGCAAGTCCTGGCATTGGCAACCCGGTGTTGCCGACGAAGTTCACGAAATCAAGGGGGTCAAACCATGAAAGAAACACGCCTGCTGCTCGAAAACACCCACGCCAACGGCACGCCGGTCAGCAACGGCAGCTACGAGGTTGAAGATGCCCAGGGGCCAGTCTTCAGCGGCACGCTGGACGAAGCCGGCCGCGCCCTTGTCGTTGACCTGGCTCACGGTCCCGCACGCGTACAGTCTGGCGACGACCCGGCCGCCCCTTGGGACAAGAGCAGCTATATCGGCACGCCGACGTGGCCCCCCAAGCCGGTTCAGCGGACAGCGGCCAATCCGGATTCAAACCGGGAGGTGCCGTGGTGACGCGTCCGCTCTACCTGTTCTGGGGCGGGCTGGATCTGCTCTATCTGATTCGCTTCCTCTGGCTCAACTTCGCCGACGGACGCATTCCGCTGTACCACGACATCCAGGCATTCGGGCAATTGCACGAACAGGGCGACCATGCGGCCGTCTGGCTCGGCCTGTCGCTGCTGCTCACCGTGTCCATCGCCGTGTCGGCCTGCCTGTTTCTGCGGGGCAGCCGCTACGCGCGGCCGCTGGCCTATGCCCAGGTGCCGCTGCGCCTGCTCTTGGCGGTGCCCTCTCTGTCATTCATTCCATGGCTATTGCACTTGGGCGAGGGATCAAGCCTGTCGCTCAACCTCGGGCTGCTGCTGGTATCCGAGGTGTTGAAGGTCATCACCCTGCGTCGGCACGGGCGCGCGAATGGTCCTGCCGCCCCCGCTGCGTAGCGCTCCACCCAATACCCCCCATTCATCACCGAGCACGGCCGTGGTCATGCCGTGCAAGCCAACCTACACCACAAGTCACGCATGGCAAGCCCGAAGCCGCAGGAACAACAACGTGAACCCCAGGTGGCGGTCGCGCCGCTGAACACCGTCGATGCGCGCGACGTCAACCGAGGCGCCCAAGAGTTCGACCAGTGGCTGCGCAAAGTCAGCGATGGCGTGGTCACCCTCGACCGCATCCGCACCGTGGCGGGTTCGCTGCCCGTGGTCGGCAACATCATCGCCCTGGTCGACAGCCTGGGCGATATCGTCACCCTGTCGCAGGCCAAGGAGCGCCAACTGCTCGACTGGGTCAGCCTGGGCATCAACCTCATCGGCGTGCTGCCGGCGCCGCCGACCATGGCGGCAGCGCGCATGAGCCTGCGCCCGACCCTGTTCCTGGTGCGCCAGGAGCTGAAGCTGAATGGCAAATCGCTGCTCGGTGATGCCCTCGTCAACGTGCTGGTGGCCCACCTCAACGCCAGCATCGTGGGCGAGATCGACAAGTTCGCCCAGGAAGCCCAGGGCAAGCTCAATGGCATCCTCAAGGACGCGGGCGAATGGGGCGAGAAGGCGATCGTCGACATCGCAGGCGGTCTCGAAGCGCTTGCCAAGGGCAAACTCAACGCCTCCGGCGACGCCAAGGCAGCGGCCGAGCAAATGCGTGCCGCTGGCGACCAGTTGCTGCATGATCCCAAGGCCAGCATCAGCAACTTTCTCGGCGCCTTGTGGGGGGCCTATAAAGCCACCGGCAAGGCCGCCGCCAACGTTGCCGCCAAGGCCCTGCTCGACGAGCGCCAACGCGAACTGGTGCTCCGCAATACCGAGGCGCTGCGCAACTTCGCGCCGGAACTCAAGCGCCAGGTCACCAGCCTGGGCGACGAGAAAGTGGCCAACAGCATCGGCTATCTGCTCGCTTCCCTGGTCACCGCCTTGGCGCGCTGGCGCGCGCGGGGCGCTGCCGGCCAGAGCGCCAACGTCAAGCCCAAGACCACGAGCAAGGGAGAGAAAACGGGCTCGGAGGGCATGGTAGAGGCCCAAACAAAGCAGCATTCCACCACGAAGGACCCCAATCCGCTGAAGGACGGCTGTGCCTGCGCCAAGACCAACGGCAGCATCAGCTTCGCCATGGGCAGCGAGACGCTCAGCCACACAGATTTCACGCTCCCCGGGCCGTTCCCCATCGACTGGACGCGCACCTACCGCTCCAGCCTGGGGGCCTATGATGCGGGAGATCTTGGTGCGCGCTGGATCACCCCGTACACCACGCGCTTCGATGTGGTTGGCGACGGGGTGCGTTACCACGGCGCCGATGGCCGCAGCCACGACTACCCGCTGCCCAAGGTGGGCGAAGCGCACGACGACCGCATCGAAGACCTCACGCTGATCCGGGTCGGCGAAAGCAGGCTGGCATTGTGCCGAGGGTTCGAGCGCCGCGAGACCTACCAGCGTTATGGCGACCGCTACCTGCTCACGCAGATCGAGTTGCGCGGCGGCGCCGGCATGCTGCTGGGCTACGACCATCGCATAGGCGAGCGCGTGGTGCTCTCCGACATCGTCACCTACCAGGACGACCCCAGCCAGCCGCACACCCACCTCGGCACCGACGTGGACGAGGCCGGCCGCATCATCGGCCTGTGGCTGATGGGCAAGGAAACGCCCCAGCGCCGCCTGAGCCTGTATCGCTACGACGAGGCCGGCGACCTCACGCTGGCCCAGGACGAGAACGCCGAGGTCTGGACCTACGCCTACCAGCACCACCTCGTCACCCGCTACACCGACCGCACCGGCCGGGGCATGAACCTCGCATGGCAGGGCGAAGGCCCCGATGCGCGCGCCGTGCATGAATGGGCTGACGACGGCAGCTTCGAGGTACGTCTGGAGTGGGACTCGAACATTCGCCTCACCTACGTCACCGACGCGCACGGGCAGGAAACCTGGTACTACTGCGACATCCTCGGCTACACCTACCGCATCATCCACCCGGACAAACGCTCCGAATGGTTCTTCCGCGACGATGCCAAGAACGTCATCCGCCATGTCCACACCGATGGTAGCGAAGACCGTTACGCCTACGACGAGAACGGCAACCTGCTCGAACACATCCGGGCCGATGGCACGGTGGTGCACTACGCGTGGGATACGAAGAACCAGCTCATCAAGATCAGCGATGCCGAGGGTGGGCTCTGGCTGCGCGACTACGACACGCGTGGCCGCCTGACCGAGAGCGTTGACCCGCTCGGCAACAAGACCGAGTACGCCTACAACCCGATGGGCCTGCCGATCGGCATCACCGACGCCAGCGGCAAGATCAAGCAGCTCGAGTACAACGTCAATGGGCAGCTCACGCGCTACGTCGACTGCTCCGCCAAGGCCAGCCAATGGGCCTACGACGAGCGCGGCCAGCTCGTGCAGTTCACCGACGCGGTGGGCAACGTCACCCGCTATCGCCACGAGGCCGGCCAGCTCGCCGTCATCCGCCACCCCGACAACAGCGAAGAACACTTCGAGCGCGATGCCGAAGGGCGTTTGCTGACCCACGTCGATGCCCTGGGGCGGCGTACCGAATGGGACTACACCGAGGCCGGGCTGCTCGCCAGCCGGGTGGACGCGGCCGGCCAGACCCTGCGCTACCAGTGGGACAAGCTCGGTCAGCTCACCGCGCTGCGCAACGAGAACGGCCGCGACGCCGAGTTCCACTACGATCCGGTGGGTCGCCTGCTCGCCGAAACCGGCTTCGACGGCGCGACCACCCGCTACGAGTACGAGGAAGAAACCGGCAAGCTGGCGCGCGCGGTGAACGGGCAGCGCATCACCGCCTATACCTTCGACGCCATGGGCCGTCTTGCAGAACGCCGCGCGGCGCTGCAAACCGGCGAGACGCCGCCGCGTGAGCAGGACTGGCAGGTGGAACGCTTCGCGTATGACCTCAACGGCAACCTGGCGCTGGCGACCAACGCCGACAGCCGACTGCAATGGTTCCACGACGCGGCCGGCAACCTGGTGCGTGAGCACCAGCACTACACCCGCCTCGGCAAGCCGCTGGTCGGCGTATGGCAGCACGAATACGACGCGCTCAACCAGCGCATCGCCACCGTGCGCCCGGACGGGCACAGGGTGAGCTGGCTCACCTACGGCAGCGGCCACCTGCTGGCCCTGCAACTGGACGAGCGCGAACTGGTCAGCTACGAGCGCGACGACCTGCACCGAGAAGTCCTCCGCACCCAGGGCAACTGCCTGCTGCAAACCCAGCAGTGGGATGCGCTTGGCCGTCTCAGCGAACAGGTGCTGGTCCGCGAGGCCAAGGGCCCGGCCACGCAGACCGGTGGCGGCAGTCGCCTGCTGGTGCGCCGCTACCGCTACGACGCCAGCGGCCAGCTCACCGACATCAACGACACGCGGCGCGGCCAACTGGCCTACCGCTACGATCCGGTGGGCCGGCTGCTGGAGGCACAAAGCCGCCTGGGCCACGAAACCTTCGCGTTCGACCCTGCCAGCAACCTGATCGATCCGGCCGAACAGCGCGAGGCCGAGCGCCAGTGCATGCCGCGCATCAAGGCGCTGGACAACCTGCTCAAGCAATACGCCGGCACCCACTACCAGTACGACGCGTGGGGCAACCTCAGCAAGCGCTGGCACCAGGGCAAGGAGAGCCGCTACACCTGGGACCTGTTCGACCGGCTCACACACTACGAGGATGAGCGCCTTGCGGTCGATTACACCTACGACGCTCTCGGCCGGCGCCTGTCGAAGTACAGCAAGGCCCACTACGAGGAACGTCGCGAGGCCGGCCCGCACTGGAACCGCGCCGAGCGGGTGAAGCGTAACCGCGAACTGCAATGCGGCTTTACGCTGTACGGCTGGGACGGCGATACGCTGGCGTGGGAAAGCAAGATTGCCGACGAGGATGGCTTTGGCGCGCGCACCACGCATTACGTGTACGAGCCGGGCAGCTTCGTGCCGGTGGCGCAGGCGGTACGCGACGACGCCATTGAACTGCTCGACCAGCCGGACTACGGCGACTACTACCGGCAGGACGAAGACCCGCTGTGGATGCCACCACCGCCCGCGCCACCGATAGACGGCTTAGCCTGGTATCAGTGCGATCACTTGGGCACGCCGCAGGAACTGACGGACGAGCAGAGCGAGATCGCGTGGGCGGCGGAGTATCGCGCCTGGGGTGTCGCGCAGGAGGCGATTCGCAAGGCCTCCGATGGACGCGTGGAAGTGCGCAATCCGATCCGGTTCCAGGGGCAGTACCATGATCACGAGACGGGGCTGCACTATAACCGGAATCGGTACTATGACCCATACTCCGGTCGGTTCGTCAGTAAGGACCCGATCGGGCTCGCCGGTGGGATCAACGTCTATCAATACGCACCCAATCCAACGGGGTGGGTTGATCCGCTTGGGTTATCCGGTTTTGAACCTAAGGTTCTAACTAGCGGAACTGTCTTTAGAAATGCATCGGGGACCCCCGATAGCTTGACTCCGCGCTTAGGAAAAGACACGACCCGAATCGATGGGAAAGAGCCGGGCTTGTCGGCAGCCACTTCGGAAGCGGGATTGGACAGCGGGAAATATGTTGAGCTGGACATCGGCAAGCTTTGTTCGTGCGGGCTTCAAGCGACGCATGATAAGCCGAATGGTCACGTGACCATTCGACCGATAAACGATCCGACCGATTCCAAATTAACAGACTGGGCGAAGTCCAGGGGAGGCAGCTCGACGCATTCTCTGACAGAAGGTATATTGGGAGCAGTCACTGGTCGGGGGAAAAAGTGATGGCGACCGATATCCAATCCTATTTGTCAGAATATGTAGCAAAGGTAAAATGTGCCATTGAAAAGAGGGTTAATATTGAGTCATCGAATTCAGGATTTTACCCAAACTCTCTCGGCGGTACGGCATACGTAAGCTTCTACCCAAAGGAGATCGATCTAACACTTGATCTGACAGGTGTGGGTGATAAATACAGGGTAACTGCCGATCTGACGGATCAAGAGGGAAAAGTGATTTCTGGAGATATCTTTAAATTCGATGGGGATCCAGAGTATTTGTGCATGGCGCTTGACGCGTTCTTCCCTGATTTGGTTAAGTTGGTTTCGGATTTCCTTTAAATGAATGAGATGGCCGTGTCAGCGGCCCCTGGTTCGTCTACAGCCGGCATCGGTACTATGTCCAGGCACGGGGAGACTCATCAGCAAGGACCCGATCGGGCTGGCGGAAGGGTTGAACGCGTTCCAGTACGCGCCGAACCCGGCCGGGTGGATTGATCCGCTGGGCTTGGCTAAGACAACATGCGACTTATATGCATTTGGTAATGCCAGTGGTCCGCGCGAACCTAGAATTCAAGGCGTTAACACAAAATCGGGACAAAACGCAGACTTGATTGCCGACGCAGTTGGAATGGTGGGGCCGACTACTGAAGGAGGAGCGTCGACATTCGGTGATATCAATAAGGCACCTATCACAAGCTTCCAGCTGGATCGGAACTCCCAGACGGGATAGAGGTCGTTGCGGATGGCAAGGACGTTGGCGGGTCGCATGCCGCAACTCATCATACAGTTTGTCCGTCTAAGCGAATGTCGGGACAGACATTTGTCGAGAAATTCAAAAATATGCCTTGAATTAAGGCCCGGAAGAATTAATCATGAAAGATGAAGAAAATGACTCGTGGAAAAATCTTAAAGAGGCTTATCGGATCTACGTGAAATTGAGGGATGGGTTTGTAAAAAAAACATCTGCCGTTTCTTTTATTCAGAGAGCCTTTTCCGTGCCTGAGGAAAGGGCTATGGCTATCGATTTGGTGTTGAGTTACCCTGAGTCAGAGAGGGTTGATTTTTTTAAACAGTTGATCTCAATGTCAAGCTATGTAAATGGCTTCACGGAAGAGTGCAGAAATTTGATATTAGAATTGCCACGTGATTGGGTGATGAAAAATATCGAGGCAGAAGTCGATGGGGTGCTGGTTAATGGGGGTTATGAAGAGTATCGCTGTTTGCTAGAGTTGTGTTGTGAGCTGGATCGAGGGTTGATGATTAAATTTGCGAAACGTGCTCTGGATAGTTCTGACGAAGACATCAAGGATGCAGGTGCAGATTTTCTGTCCCGCTAATCTTATCGAGGTCGAGCAGTTCAAATGGGCAGCGATATCGCTTCAATGCGGCGTGGCAACTGTCGCGCATCGAGGATATGCGTCAGCCCTTCCCCCCGTCCTCGCCCTCATACGCCAGCCTCAACCCACCCCGCTCCCCCGATCGCGCAATCTCCGTCGGCGTCGCACCCACCACGCGATTCATCCAGTTCGCCATGTGACTCTGGTGCGCAAACCCGGCTTCGAGCGCGATCTGGCTGATACTCAGCCGGCCTTCGAGCAGCAACGCCTTCGCCCGCTCGACCCGGCGCCGCACGACGTACTGATGCACGGGCATCCCGAGCGTTTCGCGGAACAGCACCTTGAAATGCGGGACGCTGATCGACACGAGCGCCGCGAGTTCGGCAAGCGTCATGCGCCGCTCGAGATTCGCTTCGACATAGTCGATCACGCGCGCGGCCGCCTTCGGCGCGAGCGTGCGGCGGCGCTCGCGAAACGCCGGCTGGCCGTCGACCAGCCGCGCGACGAGCGCCGTGCACAGGCTTTCCGCATAGAGCGGATCCGACGCGTCGTCCGCTTCGAGTTCGGCCGCCATCGCCCACGCGATGTGCTGAAGGCGCGGGTCACGCACCTGCAGCCGGCGGCGGATCTGCCCCTGCGACGGCTTCAGTTCGAGCTGCTCGACGGTGCGCCGCACGAACGTGTCGCTGAGCATGATGTGCAGGATCCGGCAGTCGGCGCTGTCGGTCCACTGGCCGGGCAAGCCCGCCGGAATCACGTCGACGTCGCCATGCGCCTGAATGCGCGATACGCGTTCGCCGTCGCACACGCAATCCGCGCGAACAGGCCCGCCGATATGCACGCCGATCCGATGATGCTCGGCCGCCGGAATCCGGTAGGTGCCCGCGCGGATTTCCAGCAGCGACGCGCCAAAGCCCTGCCAGCCGAGCCCGCGGCTGGAGCGCAGGCTGACCGGGACGCCGTTGTCCGTCGGCGCCGCGAGAATCGCATCGCTCATGGCCTTCCTCCGGTTGATGGGGATGTCGAACGCGCATTGTGACGCGTTTTCGGCCCGCCTGCCGGGCCTGTCGGCGGCTCACCCCGGCTGAGCAGAAAAAGATCATCCGTTTCTGCTCGGGGCCATCCTTGCGTGTGCGCCGGCGGGCGCCGTGCCGCTTACGATGGCCCCATCCGACACCTACGGAGACCGTCATGCCTCACTGCCTTGCGCAACGCGCCGCGCTCACCGCGCCGTCGCCCGCCGCCACCCGCCCCTCGTCCGGCCCCCGCTCCCGCAACGACCGCACCACGATCGCCGTCCGGTGCCTGCGCATCGTGGGCTGGTACCGGCTCGAACGGCTGCTCGCGTCGATCCCCGACAGCAACGACGATTTCGGGCTCGTCTGACCGGCCGCACGGCCGGTGTCGGACGCTCATTTGCGCCGCTTATTTGCGCCGCCGCTCGTGCGATGCCACCGTCGCGCCGTCGATCACCGGCGCGCCCTGCTTGATCAGGAAATCGCGGAACAGCCCCGTGACCTGCGAAATGCGCCGGTCGGCGAGCGTGACCACATACCATTCGCGTTCGATCGGGTTGCCGGGAAACGGCAGTTGCCCGAGCAGCCCGGTGCGCAATTCGAGTGCACACGCGTGCAACGACAGGAACGCGACACCGAGCCCGGCTTCGGCCATCTGCTTGATCGCCTCGTTGCTCGACAGTTCGGAGCCCACATGGAAGCGGTGGCCGGCCGTCTTGAAGAGGTTCTCGACGGTCGAGCGCGTGCCCGCGCCGCGTTCGCGCACGAGCAGGTGCGCGGATTCGAGATCCTTCAGCGAGATGCGCTTGCGCTGCATCAGCGGATGGCCAGGCGCCGCGACGAACACCATCGGATGCTTCGCGAACTCCACCGCATGCGTACGCAATTCCTTCGGCGCGCTGCCCATCACCGCGAGATCGATTTCATGCGTGGCGAGCATGCGGATGATGTCGTCGCGATTTCCAACCTTGAAATATGTCTTCACATGCGGACGCGTCGCGGTGAATTTCACGAGCAGCGGCGGAATCAGGTACTCGGCCGTCGTGATCGCGCCGATCCGCAGCGTGCCGCCGAGATCGCCGGTCAGCGCGGCCACTTCGTCGCCGGCCTCGCTCCACAGATGCAGGATCTCGCGCGCATAGCGCGACACGATCTCGCCGGCCGCGGTCAGCTGTACCCCGCGCCCCACCCGCTGCAGCAAGGCGGCGCCCACCGCCTCCTCGAGCAGGCGAACCTGCAGCGACACGGCCGGCTGCGTCAGGTTCAGCTCCTCGGCCGCCCGCGACACGCTGCCGAGCCGCGCAATCATGTCCAGCGCCTTCAGCTGCCGGAACGTCGCGGTCTTTCCTATAAGTGAATACATATGAGTCGCTTATAAACATTAAATTGTTCGAGTGGGTTCGAAACTATATCGTCGGTTCTTGAGCAATGTCATCCGAATCGTCATTCAGCGGGAGCCCCACATGGACAACACCACGCCCAACCTTGCAACAGACCGCGCACCGCGCCTGCCGCGCATCGTGATCGTCGGCGGCGGCGCCGGCGGCCTGCACCTCGCCACGCGTCTCGGCGATACGGTCGGACGCCGCGGCCAAGCCGAAGTCGTGCTCGTCGACCGCTACCCGACGCACTTCTGGAAGCCGCTGCTGCACGAAGCCGCTTCGGGCCATCGCGACCCGGCATCGCACACGATTGAGTACGCGGCGCAAGCAAAGCGCCACGGTTTCCGTTTCGTGCAGGGCGCGCTGCAGCGGGTCGACCGCGCGGCACGCACCGCAACGATCGCGGCCGTGCAGGACGCTGACGGCACGGAAATCCTGCCGCAGCGCGAACTCGACTATGACGACCTCGTGCTCGCCGTCGGCAGCGTGACGAACTTCTTCAACGTGCCGGGCGCCGCGCGCCATGCGCTGCCGCTCGAAAACCTCGACCAGGCCGAGGATTTCCGCCGGAAGTTCCTCGCGGCCTGCACGAAGGCGAATCACCTGGCCGAGCAGCAACCCGCGCGGCGCGCGGCGCCGATCTGCATCAACGTGATCGGCGCGGGTGCGACGGGCGTCGAGCTGGCCGCGGCATTGCGGCATGCGATCCAGCAGCTGACGACGTACCGCTTCAAGGCGCTGGTATCCGCACGCGACGTGCACATCCGGTTGATCGAAGGCGGCCCGCGCATCCTGCCGGCACTCGACGCGCGGCTGTCCGGCAAGATGCACGCGCAGCTTCGCGCGCTGAACGTGGACGTGCTGACCGATACCCGCGTGGCGGAAGTCGGCGCGGATGCGGTGACGACCGCGACGGGCGAACGGCTCGCGAGCGACATCACGATCTGGGCGGCCGGCGTGGCGGGCCCCGCGATGCTGCGCGAAATCGGCGACATCGCGCTCAATCGTGCGAACCAGGTGATCGTGACCGACACGCTGCAGACGCCCGACGATCCGCACGTGTATGCATTCGGCGACTGCGCCGCATGCCCGACGGCTGGTGCGAGCGGCTTCCTGCCGCCGCGCGCGCAGGTTGCGTACCAGCAGGCCGTGTATCTGGTCAACGCGTTCGCGCGCCGCGTCGCCGGCAAGCCGGTGACCGGCTTCACGTTCCGTGATGCAGGCACCGTCGTGTCGCTCGGGCATGCGGGCGCCGTGTACCAGGCCGACCTCGGCGTGCGTTCACGCTCGCTGATCGTCGACGGGCTCGCCGCGATCGGCCTGTACAAGTTCCTGTATCGCAAGCACCTGTTCAGCGTGGTCGGCGTGAAGCGTGCGCTGTTCCAGTCGCTGAGCCACTGGCTGCAAAGCCGCAACCAGCCGTCGATCAAGCTGCACTGAGCGACGACTCGCACGCAGCATCGCACAACGGCATATCGGGCGGCCATCGCTCGATATGCCGTTTTTTTATATGCATATAACGGTTGCATCCACAACGTGCGCGAGTTTGGTGCATCACATCGAAAACCGTCGATGCGATGCATGTCGCTCGAAAAATGTCGCGCGACACGCATCCCGCGCCGGTTCTGGCTCACACCCCGATTCATTAGTCGAATCGTATAGGTTGGATAAAAATATTAATTGGTCGCGTTTTCAGAATCGACGCTAAGGTGTGTGGCATTCCCGTCGGCGAACGGATCATCACGTTTCTGAAGAGGAATCACCGTGGTTATCGAAGCCATCGTCACCCGTCTCGACGCTGCATTCGCGCAAATCGAAGCAACACCGGATTCGCATGAATCGCGCCATCAACGCGACGCGATCATCCAGTGGCTCGACCGGGCATCGGAAGAAGGATATCGACTCGGTCTCGTCACGACGCTGCCGGCTGCCCGGCTCAGCGACATGTTCGAAGGCCAGTTCGGCCGCGCGAACCTCGACCGCTTCTCGGTCGTCGTCACGGATGCCAATCAGCAGGACTCCGGATCAAAACAGCATCCTTTCGACGTCGCACTGCAGGCACTCGGCGTACCGCCCGAACGCGCGGTGGGGATCGCGAGCAGCGAACCGGAGCGCCGGGAAGCCGAGCATTTCGGCCTGTCGCGCTGCGTGAACATCACCGACACCGTGCGCTCGATCGCATCGGCCGGCCTGCACTGACCGCCCGCACACCGGCTGGCGGCGGCCGGCCACCCTCGATCCGGCGGCCATCCGACGATTGCCCGACCGAATCCTGACATTCTGCTGTCAAAGTCGCTTGCAACACTTCCGGGCTTGACCCATCCCTCCCGGAAACGGGACGACGCGAAACCGCATCGTCCCGCCCGTTGCACACCACGATGACACGCCCGACCCGCACCGCCGCCGCCCTCGCCGTTACCTGCCTGCTGCTCGCCGCTTGCGGCGGGGACGATTCGACACCGCCCGCAGCCTCGGCCGACAACAGCGGCTCGACGCCCGCACCGCAACCGCAACCCCAGCCCACGCCGGCACCCGCGACCTATTACCAGACGAAGACGCCATACCGTCCGCAGCAGGACGCCGCGACGTACGAAGCACCGCCCGCCGGCTACGCGCCCGTCTACACCGAACTCGTCGCGCGCCACGGCTCGCGCGGGCTGTCGGGTTTCAAGTACGACGGCGCGATCTACGCGATGCTGGTCAAGGCCGAAGCCGACGGCGCCCTGACCGCGCTCGGCGCACAGCTCAAGGCCGATACGTACGCGATGATGAAAGCCAATGCGCTGCTCGGCTATGGCGTGGCGGGCATCTCCACGCCCGGGTACGGCAACCTCACGCAAACCGGCATCCGTGAACACCAGCAACTCGCCGCGCGCCTCGCGCAGCGGCTGCCCGCGCTGTTCTCGGCCGGGAACCGGCAGATCGTCGTCGTCAACTCGGGCCAGGACCGCGCGGTCGACAGTTCGACCTTTTTCTCCGCGTCGCTCGTGGCCGCGCAACCGGCACTGGCCCCGGCGATCACGCTGCCGGCCGCGCCGTCCGGTTATCCCGCGAGCGCGCCGGTCGTGCAGCCGGCCGGCACCAACCGTTTCCTGCTGTACTTCCACTCGCTGAAGCCGGCCACCGACCTCGCGACCGATACGGGCAATCCGTACTACGCGACCTACCAGGCGAGCCATGCCTACCAGGCTTATGCGAACGACTCGACGGTGGCCGCGAAGCTCAACGCGATCAAGGCCGCGCCGCAGGCGGCCGACGTCGCGCAAACGGTACTGTCCGCGCTCGTGTCGCAGGCATTCATCGCGAAGCTCGGCACCAACGGCTACACGTTCGCGAACACGGGCACCTATGCGTTCACGTCGGCGGACGGCAAGTTCACCAACACGCTGAAGGGCGACGGCAAGACGAAGATCTCGACGGCTGTCGATGCGGTGAACGTGCTGTACAACCTGTTGCAGGTCGCGCCCGCGATGACGGCGGAAACGGGCGGCGTCACGATGGAGAAGTACATCGGCGCGGAGCAGGCGCAGTATCTCGCGTATCTGCAGGATGCCGAGGACTACTACCAGAAGGGGCCCGGCATCCAGGAAGCGAACCCCGTCACGTACCGGATGGCGAAGGTGCTGCAGGACGATTTCTTCGGCGAAGTCGATGCGATCGCGCGCGGCGACCTGACCCGCGCCGCGAAGCTGCGCTTCACGCATGCGGAGATCATGATTCCGTTCGCGTCGATCATGAACCTGAAGAACGTGTTCGTGCCGACGCCGCAAGCGCAGACGTACACGTACGCGAACAACCCGTGGCGCGGCGATCAGGTGTCGCCGATGGCCGCGAACATGCAGTGGGATGTCTATCGCAATGGATCGCGGCTCATCGTGAAGATGCTGTACAACGAGCGCGAAACGGATTTCCAGGCTGCGTGCGATGGCGCGAAGCTCACGCCGGGCAGTCACTTCTATGACTACGTGGGGTTGAAGCGGTGTTACGAGTATCAGTGACGTGATGCGGGCAACGCCGCGCGCGACAAGCCCGTTTCGACACCCGGACGATGCACCTCGTCCGGGTTTCAGCATGCGCGCGCCTGCCTGCTAGATCTTGCGGACGCCGTTCTGAAGCAGCGTCCGGTGCAGGAGGTCCACCTGCGACGCCGCGAGCACCCGCTTCGGGATGAGGCGGAACATCACCGCCGACTGACAAAGCAGGATCACGTAACGATCCTCGCTCCAGTGAACGAGATCCGCAAAACGAAATTCCTCGTGCGAGGTCGGGGATTCGACCACGAAATGGTCGCTGCGCCAGATGACCGTGTGCGGCTGCTGGAGGGTCTTTTGCTGGCTGTAGATCTTGCGAGCGGCACGACGCAACAGCAGATGGTTGAGCAGCGGCACGCCGATCGTGACCACCGCCGCGATTCCCGCCATCCACCAGACATTGCGCCAATCCGGAAACGCGCCGCTTGCCACCCGGAAACCACCGAACAAAAGGACGACGTACGCTATCGACGTGATCGCGAATGCCTTGAGCAGATATTTCCAGTTATATCTGCGCCAAAGATTCAGGCGGTAAGCGTGGACCAGATCGTCCACCGTCGGTTGAAACACGATATCGGTATCGCTCATGTGCGGGCTCGGAATGTTCGCTGTTTTTATACTTGCGCTGGATTGTTCACCGCGAGCGCCGCAATCCGGACAGTCGGCGATGCGTGCGCAGGGTGACCTGCAAACGAGGCCGCGCGAAATCGCCGGCCATTCGATGCATGGATCGCCAATATACATGCGAAGAACGCGTACTCAGGCGAATCGCGGATCGGCGGCGGCGCTCAACCTGTCGGGCATGCACTTCCGACGCTCACGCAACCCGCCCGCCCCCCTGCCCGTCGTCCGCCATCCCGGGCTCGACCAGCATCACCTCGATCCGCTCCTTGCCCTTCCCGGTGTTCTTGCGCTTGAGCGTCAGCATCCCGATCTCGCCGGTCGACGCCGGATGCGTGCCGCCGCACGCCATCGTCGCGAAGCCGTCGACCGTCCAGAAGCGGCGTTGCGCGTCGACATCGCTGAAGTCGGTCACGATGCGCAGGTCGCGCATCGACAGATCGGCCGCAGCCGATTCGATCTCCGGAAACAACGGCGACAGGCTCGTGTCGCTCGCGAAGTCGACGCGTGCCTTGTCCGGCCCGATATGCGCGCCGATGCGCTCGATACCGGGCCGGAGCCGGTAGACCAGTTGCAGCACCATTTCCGCCGCGAAGTGCAGGCGCATCAGCCGGTACCGCCGCACCCAGTCGATGCGCCAGGTCACGCGATCCCCGACGTTCAGCGAATGATCGTGCGGCAGCGTGTAGACGATGTCGAGACCCTGCTTTTCAGCGTGGATGACCTGATAGCCGCCGAGCGAACCCGCGTCGCTTTCCTGCCCGCCCGAAAACGCGAAGAAGATGGTCGCATCCACCTGCACGCGATCGCCGTCGACGTGCGTGACGACGGTATCCAGCGTGGTCCGGTAGGGATCGTCCCAGAATACTTTCTTCGTCATCGCCGCCGCGCCTTTCGCCGAGGAAAGCACGCAGGTTAGCCGGATCGCGTCGGGGTGGCTTGTACGATCTTGCGGCCGGATGCCGGTGCGTCGTCGCCTGGCGTGACGAGCGGCCCCGGCCCGGCCTCCCCCTCACCCTTGCGTTCAACGCTCCACGTATGGATCGGCCGATGCCCCGGCCGCTCCCATTCGGGCGGCATCCACAGATGCTTCAGCCGCTGCAGGATCGGCCCCGGCGCGAATACGTCACGCCACATGTCGACGAATTCGTGCAGGTTCAGCACCAGGAAGTTGTACGAACGAATCTGCTGCGTGATCCCGTAGTCGACCGGTTCCGTTTCCTCGACATAGGTGCCGAACAGGCGATCGAAGACGATCAGCACGCCGCCGTAGTTCCTGTCGATATAGCGCGGATTGCGGCCGTGATGCGCGCGATGGTTCGACGGCGTGTCGAATACGTACTCGAACCAGCGCGGCAGCCGCCCGATCGCTTCGGTATGCACGAAGTACTGGTACACGAGATCGACCGCGAGCAGGAACAGCACGACCGCGGGCGGGATGCCGAACCAGACTGGCGGCAGGTAGAACAGGAACACGCCGACGAACGCGTTCAGCAGCGACTGCCGCATCGCCGTCGTGAAGTTCATCACTTCACCGCTGTGATGCGGCACGTGCGCGGCCCAGAACCAGCGCACGCGGTGCGACGTGCGATGAAACCAGTAGTAGCAGAATTCCACGACGACGAAGATCGGCACGATCGTGAGGCCGTTCACCGGCACGTCGAACAGCCGGTGCCGGTAGACCCACGCGAAGATCGCACCGGTGAACAGGAGCCCCATCACGGTCTCGGCCACCTGATAGCCGGCGCCGAGCGACAGGTTCGCGACGATCTCCTTCCAGCGAAACGGCTCACGGCGCCCGCGCCCGGTCATCACCGCGTATTCGATCGCGAACGCGATCAGGAAGACCGGCGTCATGCCGATCAGCAACACCTGCTTCCAGTCCACGTCGTTACCCAGGAACGCATGGAGCCACGTCATCAACTCGGTCGGCATGTTCGCAGCCTCGATCAGGAACTGGCCGGCAGTATGGTCGCGCGCGGGCCGCTCCGCGTTGACACTTGCCGACGATTACTTGACACTTTCCGCCATGCCCGCCGCCTCCCCGCTTTCGACGCAGCGCGTCTACTACTCGAGCACCTACGTGCGGCTGCTGTTCGACTATCTGTCCGAGCAGGGCAAGGATGCCGCGCGCGTGCTGGGCGAGGCGCGGCCGCCCGAGGACGACCGCGGGCTCACGCTGTACGCGAGCGCGCACTGGCGGCGCCTGCTCGAATGCGCGGTGCGCGTGCTCGACGATCCGCTGCTCGGCCTGCACGTCGGCCAGCGGATCACGCCCGCCCATCTCGGCGCGCTCGGCTACGCGCTGCATGCGTGCCGCGATGCCGGCGCCGCACTCGCGCGCTGGCAGCAATACGAGCACCTGATCGCGAACGTCGCGCGCATGGAAGTGCGCGTCGAGGCGGCGTCGGTCGCGATCGAATGGCACGATGCGCCCGAGCCGCTCGGCCCGCTCGTCGACGAAGTCGCGCTCACGGCCATCGTCCAGTTCGCACGCAACATCACCGGCACGCGTGACGGGCCCGTCGAAGTCTGCTTCGTGCACCCGTCGCCCGGCGACGATCGGCCCTACGTCGATTATTTCGGCTGCCCGGTGCGGTTCGGCCAGCCGGTGAACCGCCTCGCGTTCCCGCTGCACCTGCTCACACAGCCGCTGCGCCAACCGGACGACGCACTGCTGCGGATGATGGAACGCCAGGCAAGCGCGCTGCTGGCCGAGCTGCGACAGACGGACGATCTCGAACAGTCGGTGCGCGAAGCCGTCGCGCGCCTGCTGACGCAAGGCGAAGCGAGCATCGAACAGATCGCGTCGGACCTGCATGTGTCGTCGCGCACGCTGCATCGGCGGCTTGCCGAACTCGGGCTCAACTTCCGGACACTGCGCGAGGACACGCGGCGGCGGCTCGCGATCGACCACCTGAACGATCCGCGGCTGACCCTCGCGGAAGTCGCTTGGCTGCTCGGGTATTCGGAACACAGCGCATTTACGCGCGCCTTTCGGCGCTGGACCGGCGAATCGCCGCAGCAGTGGCGCAGCCGGCAACCTGCGCGGGCGGCGAGCGTCGCGCGCGGCTGAGCGCGGCGCGCAACCGCGCCGCCGACGAACTCGCGTCCGCCCGCGCGGTCGAACGAGCATCGCCGGAGAATCCCATGAAACGCGTTGCCGCTGTCGCTGTCCTGACCCTGCTTGCCGCCGTCAGCTTGCCGGCAGCCGCCGGTGCAACATCCGGCAGCGCCGGGCCGGCGCCCGTTCAAGCGCACGCGAACAACTGCGTGCCGTCCCGCAGCGCCACGCCCGACGCGCGCTCGCCGTCGAAGGCGCCGCCGATCCGCGTATGCGTCGGCGATTCCAATACGCAACTGAACCTGCCGTGGTTCCTGACCGACGTCCTCACCGCCGTGGACACGCATCAGTCGGGCGGTGACCTGCTACGCAAGATGCGCGACGATTTCTGAACGCGGCCCGCGCGACGCGCGGGCACCGCATCGTTCACTCATCTTCGGACGCCTGCAGCACCTGCGTGAACGTGCCGACCATGCCGGCCCACATCGCGGGGTCGGCAATGCTGCGCAGCAGCGCAAGCGCTTCCTTTCGTTCGCCTTTCGAAAGCGGACCCTGTGCGCCGCTGATGGTGTTGTAGCGCGGCGTGCCGCGCGAAGCGAGCGCGCGATCGAGCACGTAATTGCGGGCCTGCCCGTTTACGTCGATCCGGATCCACAGCGAACCGCCGTCGGCTGCGGCTGCACCATCGATCACGATGACCGTGGGCACGGTATTTTCTTCCATCCCGAAGCTCCGGCGAGACGTGCGACCGTATCGCGCGGCGACCGAACGTGGGCCACGGGCAGGTCGGCAAAGACAGCATCCCGAAAGAATGTTTCCTGTCGAGACACAATGACAAAATTACACCAATTGTTGAATAACAATATTTCGTAATCTCTCGTCACATCTTATACTTGCCGCGCACCATCCTCGTGCCAAGAGACGGTGTTTTTTCGTCCCGGCCGCAAGACCATGCGGCCGGGGATTTTTTCGGTGCGTTCCACCAATTCATATGCGCCGGATGCGCATGTTCATGGAGGCAAGCCTCGGAATGAACGGCCAATTGCGACGAGGCTGTCACGGATGTCCGTCGCGACCGTAGAATCGATCGCATCGAGATGGCGGCGCGCACATGACGCAGGCGTGCCGTCGATGTATCGACCGGTTCGACTTGCCTCTCCCAACACACAACACCAAAGGCGACCGCGGGAATGTCGGCGTTCACGCCAGGCTCGAAACCAGTTTTCCAGCGCAGCGGCGCCTGGCCGCGGGTCGTCTTGTTCGTCGCCGTTATCGTTTGCGTACTCATGCCGGCATTCGCGATCGCGCTTGCCGACCGCTATGCGCGCGATACCATCATCGAACATGAACGCGTCGTGGCGAACGACATCGTGGCATCGGTCGACCGCATCCTGGACGGCGCGCGCCTGCGGCATGTGGACGAACTCACCGCACTCGTCGGGCGGCCATGCGCGACGGTATTCCGGACGCTCGCCGAGATAGGCACGCGCCTGCGCTACCTGCGCGCCGTCGCGCTGGTGTACGACGGCCGTGTCATGTGCTCGTCGGCGCTGGGAGCAATCGACTTGCCGCTGGGCGCGTACACGCACGAGCCGGAACCGGGTTCGACGCTCGTCACGCTGCTGCGCCAGACGCCGTTCCAGCAGGGCATCCCGGTGCTGCCCGTGTTTTACGCCACCGCGCCCGGCGCGGGCGTGCTCTACCTGGTCGAAGGCGACTACGTGGCCGACGCGCTCGCGCACGGTGCCCGCAACGGGACGGAAACCGCGACGCTGTCGATCGCGGGTTCGGGCCATCTCGATCAGCACGGGAAGTTTGCGCCGGAATCGGCCGCGGAACCCGCAGGCGGCAGCACGATCGTGTCGCCCCGCTGGCCGTTCACGGTGTCGGTTGCGACATCCACGCGTTACGCGTCGCAGGTTCGGCATCACTATCGGCTGATCGGCATCACGATCGTGCTGCTGGCGGATGGCCTCGTGATGGCGGCCTACCTGCTGGCGATGGCGCCGCGCCGGCTGCTGCTGAAGGCCGTGCGCAACGCGCTCAGGCGCGACGAACTCCATGTCGTGTACCAGCCGATCGTCGAGGTCGGGACGCGCAGGACCGTCGGCGTCGAGGCGCTGCTGCGCTGGCAGCATCCGAAGTGGGGGGCCATCAGCCCGGCGGTGTTCATCCCGCAGGTCGAATCGAGCGCGGTGCTGCCGAAAGTGACCGAATTCGTGCTGCGGACCGCCGTGTCGGAACTCTCCGCGCTGACGCCGTCAATGCCGCTGCGCATCGCCGTCAACATCGCGCCGAAGGATCTCGAGCGCACGCGGTTCGTGTCCATCGTCGAGAATGCGATTCGCGCACTGCCGCCCGGCTTTACGCTGGTGCTCGAAGTCACCGAGCGCATCCTGCTCGAGAAGAACGCGCGGACCACCGCGATCTTCCATGCGCTGAGAGCGAAAGGCGCGAAATTCGCGATCGACGATTTCGGCACGCATCACAGCAATCTCGACATGCTGTCGCGTTTTCCGTTCGACTACGTGAAGATCGATCGCCAGTTCGTCTCGCAACTGAACGGCGGCAGCGCGGGATTGATCGAGGGAATCGCGTCCGTCGCGCATCACTACGACCTGAAGATCATCGCGGAGGGCGTGGAAACGGAAGCGCAGCATCGCGCGCTGCAAACGGTCGGGATTCAGTATGCGCAGGGGTATCTGTATCAGCGGCCGCAACGGGCAGAGCACTTGAAGCAGGATGTCGCATGGGTGTAGGGCGCCGGTGCGTGCGCCGATGCGCACGCTGCCGAATCGCCGCGGGTCGTCTTGTCGTGCACGCGGATCACGCCATATCCGCTTGCGGGTTTCACGCCGACGGCATGCCTTGCGACGGTCCAGCAGTCTCGCGACGCGCAGCGGCATAGAACACGCGGAACCACACCCAGTAGGCCGCGCCGGTTGCGGCGAGAACGACGACCGGCATGATGCCGGACATCAGGCTGGCTATTCCGAGCACGTCGCCCACGAGGCGCAGCACCGCATAAGCCAGCAGCAGGACCGATGCCATCGACGCAAGCGACGCCCCCAGCAGACGCCGGACGTGCAGTCGACCGAGATCGCGAGGCAGGCCGAGCATCGCGCCTGCGAAGACGATCGCGGCGGGAACGACGATCCCCCCGACGTAGTTCAGCATCACGAGCTTGAGATCGTCGTCGAAATAGTCGAGCAGGATCATCACGGCCTGCGTCATGAAGAGCAGCAATACGCTGGCAAACAACCAGGCCGCGAGACCCGCAATGCGCCGCCGCGCATTGCCGCGCGGCGCCCCTTGCAACGCGTCGTTGCGAAACAGGTGGGTGACGAACCACCACGCAAGCCAGGCGACCAGCGCATAGAGGACGGCATTCACCGGCGCGATGAGCGTCACGATGTGCGTCAGGCTCAGGGAACCGCCGCGCAACATGCCCACGAGCGCCTGGAATACCAGTACCTGCGCGACCTGCCAGACCAGCAGGCACAACGCAAAGGCCGTCAGCGGCAACGCGGGGCGACGGAATGCAAGCTGGTCCCGATACTCTCCGTGCCAGCGGACGATCAGGAACACCAGGCCGCTTCGAAACACCAGGCTCCCGATGAAAGTGGACAGTTGCACGGCCAGCATATTCACGGACGGCGAAGACTTCGTCGACCACACGTAGAGGCCGATCAGAAATTGCGCCGTGGTAATGACCGCCGCGATGAGCGCGGCGATACCGGGTAAAGAAATTTGCCGGGAGGAAGCGTTCATGGGGAGTCCGGGGTAATTGGGTTCATCGGCAATGCGTGCGGCGCCGCACCTCCAGGCAAACCGAACAGCCGCGCCATCCCTGCAGCAACAGGATGGCCGGGCATCCGCCGGAAGAATGCGCGTATGCGTTTCGCGTGGTACTTCCGGGCAACGCCCCACGGCCCCGACCGGGGCGACACACCGGTTGCGACCGTTTCCGGCGCACCGGCTGTCCGGCCAAGACCCTCGAGCGTTTCGCGCAGAAGGGCCCGCCCCGGCAGCCCGAGGACGAGCGACAGCGAGCCGAATTCAATCGGGATCAGTGGATGCGTGCGGTTTTGCGGTCGATTGCCTTCGCTCAGGTCGAGCGACAGGCCGGTCGACTGCGGCATGGAGGCTTTCACCAGCGGCGACTGGAAACGAGGCAGGCGAAGTCAGGTCGGCATGCGTCATGCGCTCCCACGCAGCTTGCGCGATGCGTCGGCACGTCATCACGATCGATGCAGGGCTGCCCGGCCCTGCGGTGGGGAATCGGAGCACGATTGCCAAGCCGGGAATGGAACGCGACAAGCGATGCTTGCCGAGCCGGCCGTTCCGCAATTGCTTCCATCATGCGGTGCGCATTCATGGCGCCTCTCTCAGAATGATGTTGTTCTTGACCGGCGATTCTACGAATGATGATTCCGTGACGTCAATCGGGCGGGATTCGTCAGCATGCCGGCGGATGATCGGGATCGGACAGGCATGTGTCCCGATAGGCGTCGTCGACGGCGCGCAGAAACGCCTTCCGTCCGTTCTCCAATGCCGTGGCCGTGTGCGCGTCCGGCGAGACAGGCATCACGCGGCCGTCAGGCGACATCGAATATCCGAGATCGACGAACGCATCGTCCGGCGCGCGCTTCGTTCCGATCCAGTAGCCGATCGAAACCGAGCCGGCAACGCCGGTCGCGCCGTTGTAACCCACTTCGAATCGTCCGGCCTTGAAGATGCGCGGCCGCATTTTTTCCGCATAGGTCAGCACTTCGGCAACCGTTGCGCCATCTTTTGTCCGATGCTGCCTGACCGCCTGTATCCAGTTGGCTTCCGTGGTCGCCGGCAATGCCTTCACTTTCGGGGAAGCGCATATCGCACGCCCGCTTCCACACAGGCAGGCCGCAACGACGACGCAGCCGGCAACACGTGCGACGCGATCAATCGTGAGTTTCATTCAATGATCCTTGACGGGTTCAATCGAGCCCGAATCTTACGATCATCGGCCCGGATGCCGGAACGGTATCGCGCACCCCGTCCTGGCACTGCCCCGCCCAAGCGCTGAAATCGGCCGCCCGGGCATCCACGACAAGCGGGCATCTCGACAGCGTTCGAGCAGGGTCCCATACGGATTCACCCCATCGATGCCGAGACACCGCATTTCGTCGGCGCAAAAAACCCCGGGAACCCGATGCGCATCTGCCGCGCTGCGCTTCAGTCGAACGTACGCACCACGGCGGACGCCTTGGTCGCGATCAACCAGCTGCCATCCACCTTGTGCATGACGAAGTGATCGTTGAACAACCGGTTGCCGATCCGCACCCGCACCGTCGCCGTTGAAAGGCCGTCCGACACATGCGCCATCGAGAGGATCGCCTCGTCCCTGGGCGCGCCGGTCGATCGCGGACTCGGCCTCCCGTTGATGAGCGCCGCATACTCGTGCGATGCCAGCGTGCGAAACCGGCCTTCGTCGAGCCACTGAATCATGCAGCTCGGGTGAAAAACCTTGTCGAAGTCGCGGCTCTTCGGCTCATAAGCCAAATTGAAGTAGTCGTCGATCAACGCGACTACGGCCTGGGTCTGGGTCATGGCTGGCTTTCCTCGATAGTGAACCGCTCGTATAGTGAGCGATCGCCCCCGCCCTCGGCTACGGCGACCCGGTTATCGCTGCCATTACAGGAACACATGGATCATGGAAGACCTCGACGGAGGACTGGTAAGCGGCTTGCTTGTCCTTGCGGCCCTGGCCGAATCCGGGAGCTTCGGTCGGGCGGCCTCCCGCCTGGGCAAGACTCAGCCCGCGGTCAGTCGCGCGATCCAGCGGCTGGAGGATCGCCTGCGCGCGAAGCTCGTCCATCGCACCAGCCGGCACGTCGAAGTGACGGACGCGGGCCACGAACTGTTGTCGAAGGTGCTGCCGTTACTGCAGGGGATCGAGGAGGCGACCGCCGGCACGTCCGGCCAGGCCTCGGTCGCCAGCGGCACGCTCCGTGTGGCGTGCGATGCCGCATTCGCCCGCCTTGTGCTCGCGCCGGAGCTGGCCCGGTTCATGAAGGAACACCCCGCTCTGCACCTGAAGCTGGAGACCCGGAACGACCTCTCGGACCTCGTCAGCGACGGCTTCGATCTCGCCATCCGCTTTGGCCCCCCATCCGTTTCCACCTTGGTCTGTCGAAGGCTGTACAGCCCGCGGGTGCTGACGGTGGCCGCGCCGTCCTACCTGGAGCGACACGGCCGGCCGAGGTCGCCGCAGGATCTGGTCGACGACGGCCACGAATGCATCCTGGCCATCGACCCGGCTACCGGCCGCCCCTTCGACTGGGAGTTCTGGCGTGACGGCGAAAAAGTGAAAGTGGCCGTAACCGGCAGCCTGACCGTCACGGATGCGGGCACCAAGATCGGCGCCTGCGTTGCAGGCTTCGGGATCGCCCAGGTGATCGACCTCGGAATCGACACGCACCTGCGTGCCGGCACACTGGAGCCGGTGCTGACCGACTGGTGCGACGAGACGTTCCCGCTTTATGTCTACTATCCCAGCCGGAACCACGTTCCGGCCAAGGTGAGAACGTTCATCGACTTCGTCGTCGGCATGATGCCCAGGCTGCAGTCCAACGGTTACGGCGCGTGCCGGCGGCCGCCATCCGCCGTGCTCGAAACGCTGCGCCGCGAGTAGTCGCCTTCTTTCCGTCGCGCGCCGGACGTCAATCGCGTCGAAAAACCCGAACGCCGGCCGGCACGCGGAAGATCGCGCATCGCGCGCCGGCTTCCTGCCACCTGTTGCCACGCGTGCCCCCGTCGGCACGGCCGCCATTCAAGCGCTAAAATCCGCCGCCTGGGCATTCACGACGAGCAAGCGTTTTGACGGCGTTCGAGCAGGGTTTCATCCTCACCCGCCACTGGCGGGACACCGCATCCGGCATCGAGATCGAGTTCTGGCTGGCAACCGAACACGGTCCGCGCCGCGTGCGCCTGCGCCCGCAGGAAGCCGTCGCGTTCATCCCCGCCGAACAGCAGGCGCTCGCCGAACGCGCGCTGGCGGGCGAGCACGACGCCGAGTTGCGCCCGCTCGCGCTGCGCGATTTCCGGCAGCGCCCTGTCGTCGGCCTCTATTGCAAGCGCTATCGCCATCTGTCCGGGCTGCAAAAGCGCCTCGCCGCAGCCGGCGTCGACGTCTACGAAGCCGACGTGCAACCGCCCGACCGCTACGCGATGGAACGCTTCATCACGGCATGCGTGCAGTTTCGCGGCCGGCCCGGCCGCGACGGCGCGCTGACCGGCACCGAGCTGAAATCCGCGACCGGCTACCGCCCGGCCCTGCGCTGCGTGTCGCTCGACATCGAAACCAGCGTCCACGGCGAGCTGTATTCGATCGCGCTCGAAGGCTGCGGGCAGCGGCAGGTCTACATGCTCGGCCCGCCGAACGGCGATGCAAGCAGCGAAGCAGGCAGCGACGCGGGCACGCGGGACTTCGACCTCGACTATTGCGACAGTCGCGCCGCGATACTCACGCGGCTCAACGACTGGTTCGAAACACACGATCCCGATGCCGTGATCGGCTGGAACCTCGTGCAGTTCGACCTGCGCATCCTGCATGCGCATTCGGAGCAATACGGCATCCCGCTGAAGCTCGGGCGCGGCGGCAGCGTGCTCGACTGGCGCGCGCACGGCCAGCAGCCGGACCACTTCTTCGCGGGCGCGGCCGGCCGGCTGATCCTCGACGGCATCGACATGCTGAAATCCGCGACGTGGACGTTCCCGTCGTTCAGCCTCGAATACGTGTCGCAGGCACTGCTCGGCGAAGGCAAGTCGATCGACAATCCGTACCAGCGAATGGACGAGATCCAGCGCCGCTTCGATCACGACAAGCCGGCGCTCGCGCGCTACAACCTGAAGGACTGCGAGCTCGTCACGCGCATCTTCGACAAGGCGGACCTGCTGTCCTTCGCGCTCGAACGCGCGAGCGTGACGGGCCTCGCGGCCGATCGCACCGGCGGGTCGGTCGCGGCCTTCACGCACCTGTACCTGCCCCGCATGCACCGGCTCGGCTACGTCGCGCCGAACCTCGGCGACGTGACGGGGCAAAACAGCCCCGGCGGCTTCGTGATGGATTCGCGCCCCGGGCTGTACGACTCGGTGCTCGTGTTCGACTACAAGAGCCTCTACCCGTCGATCATCCGCACGTTCCTGATCGATCCGGTCGGGCTGATCGAAGGGCTCGCGAATCCCGGCGACGACGCATCGGTGCCCGGCTTTCTCGGCGCGCGCTTCTCGCGTACCGCACACTGCCTGCCCGATATCGTGCGCCGCGTGTGGGAAGGCCGCGACGATGCGAAGCGGCAGCGCAACGCGCCGCTGTCGCAGGCGCTGAAGATCATCATGAATTCGTTCTACGGCGTGCTCGGCTCGACGGGCTGCCGCTTCTTCGACCCGCGCCTCGCGTCGTCGATCACGATGCGCGGGCACGAGATCATGCACCGCACACGCGAGCTGATCGAAGCGCAGGGCTACGAAGTGATCTATGGCGATACCGATTCGACGTTCGTGTGGCTCGGCCGCGCCCACGACGACGACGAAGCCGGCGCCAAGGGCCGCGCGCTCGTCGAACACGTGAACCGCTGGTGGCACGCGCACCTGCGCGACCAGTTCGGGCTCGAGAGCGCGCTGGAGCTGCAGTACGAGCGGCACTACCGCCGCTTCCTGATGCCGACCGTGCGCGGTGCGGAAGAAGGCAGCAAGAAGCGTTACGCGGGCCTCGCGGCGGCGGCCGACGGCGGCGAGGATCTCGTGTTCAAGGGGCTCGAAACGGTGCGCACCGACTGGACGCCGCTCGCGCAGCAGTTCCAGCGCGAGCTGTATCGACGCGTGTTCAGCCGCGAGCCCTACCAGGATTTCATTCGCGACTACGTGCAGCGCACGCTGGCCGGCGAATTCGACGACCAGCTCGTCTACCGCAAGCGCGTGCGCCGGCCGCTGCGCGAATACGAGCGCAACGTGCCGCCGCACGTGCGCGCGGCGCGGATCGCCGACGAGTTCAACCACGCGCAGGGCCGGCCGTTGCAATATCAGCGCGGCGGCTGGATCAGCTACGTGATGACGACGGCCGGCCCCGAGCCGCTCGAGACGATGCGCTCGCCGATCGACTACGCGTTCTACCTGAGCCGCCAGTTGCAGCCCGTGGCCGACGCGATCCTGCCGTTCCTGCGCGACGATTTCGAACGCGTGATCTCCGGGCAGGGGCAGTTGTTCGGCGATTGACGACGTGGCGGCACCGCGGCACGGCGGCACGGCGGCACGGCACGCCCGTCGCCCACTGTGGCGCATTCCGGAAACACAGTTCACCCGGATTCGGCATTTATCCGGCCGGCATGGATTCCTAAACTTGCTTCGTCGGTTCGCTGAACCGCCACGCAACCGTCTGAGGAAATCATGAAATCGATCATCGCCACCGTCGTCGTCGCCACCGCTGCCGCGACTGCCCTGCTCGCCGCGCCGGCCGTGTCGTACGCGCAGTCGTCGCACTCGACGCTCACGCGTGCGCAGGTACGCCAGGAACTGTTCGACCTCGAAGCCGTCGGCTACGACCCGGTCGCCAGCAACGGGGACAACTATCCGGGCGACATCGTCGCCGCGCAGGAGCGCCTGACCGCCAAGCGTCTCGCGGCACGCAACAACGCCGCTGCCGCCTATGGGCCGGGCGGCACGCCGGGCACGGATGCGGGCGCACCGGCGGTCGCCGCGCCGCGGCCGTAACGCGCGGCCGGAAGCG
>NZ_QOBB01000026.1:0-53551 GCF_024704855.1 Burkholderia sp. HAN2018
CGCGCCATCGCGGCCATCGCGAGCTGCAGGCCGAGCGGCCAGCCGTCGACGCGTTCGAACAGCCGCGCGCACGCGTCGGCGTCGACCCGCTGCGCAAAGCGCGCGCCGACCAGCGCGATCGTCTCGTCGAGCGTGAAGCGCAGCCAGTCGGGGCCCGCGAGCGTGCATTGCCCGCCGGCGAGCAGGTCGCCGGCCGTGTGGTCGAGCCCGCGCCGCGCGGCGACGACGACATGCAGGTTTTGCGGCGCATTGTGCAGCACGTAGGTCAGCGCCTCGAGGCCGGCCGGCGGCAACCGCTCCGCATCGTCGACGATCAGGAGCGCATCGATCGACAGTTGCGCGACCTCGGCCAGCCAGGCGGTCACGCCTTCGAGCGCACGCGCCGCGTCGGCCGCGCCGGGCGGGATCAGGCGCCCGAAGCCGGGCCGTGCGCAACCGGTCCGCACCGCCTGCACGAGCCCCTGCAGCAACCGGGGCGCATCGTCGCGCTCGTCGGCCGACAGCCATACGACCGCGCGGCCGAGCGCGAGGGTCTCGCGGCGCCATTGCGCGAGCAGCGACGTCTTGCCGTAACCGGCCGGCGCCTGCACGAGCGTGACCGGCCGGCCGTCGAAAGCGGGCGACGCGAGGCTCAGCCGCGCGCGGGCCAGCAACTGCGCCGGCACGCGCGGCGCGGTCGTCTTCAGGACCAGTTCGGTGGGAGGCGCGTCGGCGCGAGCGGGTGGGTGGGCCATCGGGCAGCAGTGGGAATCCGGCGGTGCCGTGCGGGCCAGCGTCCGGGGTGGGTGTGGGGGGAAGGATCGGCCGAACCGCGTTCGCGCGTCAATCCCCCCCGCGACGAGTGGGGCCGTGCCGGCACCGCGTCGATAGCATGGGTTCCGATCCATGACGAACGCAACGAGGAGAGGGCCATGAACATCGCATCGACCGGCACGCGGCGCAACGCGTCGCTCGCCGGATAAACGGAGCGGCACGATGTACCGCCATCTGCTCGTGACGGTCGACGGCGCGCCCGGCGGCATCGACGCGATCGGCCATGCGCTCGAACTGGCGCGCGCGGTCGGCGCCCGGGTCACGTTCCTGCTGGCCGGCGCCGCGCCGGCCTCGCGTTTATCCGGAGCGCGGCTGCCGGAACACGGTGCGAAAGTGGAAGCCGCCGCGCGTGCGCAGGGTTTGTCCCATGCGATCGCGGGGGCCGGCCTTCCGGGGGCCGGCCATCCGGGGGCCGGCGACGCGGCACCCGGCGCGCTGGCGGCCGAACTCGGCTGCGACCTGATCGGCGTCGCGGCGCTGCCGCACGATGCCGATGCGGCAGCCTGCGCGCAGCGGCAGCACCTGCTCGCGACGAGCGGTGTACCGGTGCTCGTGTGCACGTCGCGGCGAACGCCGGCCGAGGCGCGCGTGATGGCGCGTTGCCTCGATGCGCATCGCGCGGTCGGCGGGTTGCTGCATGCGCTGATGGCGTCCGGCGTGGACGCGGATGCGGATGCACGGCAGCGGCAAGCGAGCGACGCGCAGCATGGCCTGATGGCGTCCGCCGCACACGCGGACGTACTGCAGCGGCACGCGGCCGACGCACAGCGTGCGCTGGCATCGCTCGCCGCGTTGCAGCGCGCCCGTGTCGGCACGGCCGCCGAAGCGCACCTCTTCGCGGCATTGCGCGTGCGCGCGGAGTGCGTCGCGGCCGAACTGGACGAACTCGACCGCCAGCGGCAGCGCGATGCGCAAGCGCTCGATGCGCTCGAGCGGATCGCCGCGGACGGGCTGCCGTCGGCCGCGTTCGACGCGGCGCTCGCCCGTTATGCGCACGGCGCGTTCGAGCAGATGGGGCGGATGGAAGGCGTGATTTTCCCGGCCGCGCGACGCTACCTGGGCGACGCGGACTGGGCCGGACTGGACGACCCGCTGGCGGACGGCGCAGCCGCGACGCCGCCGGACATGAACGAACCCGACGATGCGCGGCGCGCATTCGACTGACAACATACGGAGAACACGATGGCACATGCAGTGCGATTCCACGAAACCGGCGGCCCCGACGTGCTGCGCTGGGAAGCAGTCGACGTCGGCGATCCGGGCGCCGGCCAGGTGCGCCTGCGGCACGAGGCCGTCGGGCTGAATTTCGCCGACACGTATTTCCGCAGCGGCCTGTATCCGGTGCCGCTGCCGGCCGGAATCGGCGTCGAGGCGGCCGGCGTGGTCGACGCCGTCGGCCCGGGCGTGACGAACGTCGCCGTCGGCGACCGCGTGACCTACACGGGCTTCCTGAACACGCTCGGCGCATACAGCACCGAGCGGCTGATCCCCGCCGCGCCGCTCGTGCGGCTGCCGGCCGGCATTTCGTGCGAAACGGCCGCGGCGATGACGATGCGCGGCCTGACGTCGGCCTACCTGCTGCGCCGTATCCACGCGTTTGCGCCGGGCGACACGATCCTGCTGCACGCGGCCGCCGGCGGCGTCGGGCTGATCGTGTCGCAATGGGCGAAGCTGCTCGGGCTCACGGTGATCGGCACGGTTTCGAGCGAACAGAAGGCCGCGATCGCTCGCGCGCACGGCTGCGACCATACGATCGACTACAGCCGCGAGGACGTCGCGAAGCGCGTGCGCGAGCTGACGGACGGCGCGGGCGTCGACGTCGTGTTCGACAGCGTCGGCAAGGACACCTTCGAAGGCTCGCTCGATTCGCTGAAGCGGCGCGGGCTGATGGTGTGCGTCGGCACCGCGTCGGGCCCGATCCCGCCGTTCGATCCGCAGCGCCTCGCGATGAAGGGCTCGCTGTACCTGACGCGCCCGGCGCTGGCCGACTACATCGCCGATCCGGCCGAGAAGAACGACCTGGCCGGCGAACTGTTCGCGCACGTCGCGGCCGGCCGCATCAGGATCGAAATCAACCAGCGCTACGCGCTGCAGGATGCCGCGCAGGCGCACCGCGATCTCGAATCGCGCAAGACGACCGGTTCGTCGGTGTTCATCGTCTGAGGAGACGCGCATGCGAGTCGAACCCCTGACCTGTGCGCTCGGCGCGGAACTGCTGGACGTGAGCCTCGCCGACGCCGTGCACGACGACGGCCTGTTCGCCGAGATCCGCGCGCAGTTGCTCAGGCATCGCGTGCTGTTCCTGCGTGACCAGGACATCACGCGCGCCGAGCACGTCGCGTTCGCGCGGCGCTTCGGCGAGCTCGAGGATCATCCGGTCGCCGGCAGCGACCCGGAACACCCGGGGCTCGTGCGGATCTACAAGTCGCCCGACCAGCCGAACGACCGCTACGAGAATGCGTGGCACAGCGATGCGAGCTGGCGCGTGGCGCCGCCGTTCGGCTGCGTGCTGCGCTGCATCGACGGTCCGCCGGTTGGCGGCGACACGATGTGGGCGAACATGGTGCTCGCCTACGAGCGCCTGCCGGACCACGTGAAGCAGCAGATCGACGACCTGCGCGCGCGCCACAGTATCGAGGCGAGCTTCGGTGCGGCGATGCCGATCGACAAGCGCCTCGCGCTGAAGGCGCAGTACCCGGACGCCGAGCATCCGGTCGTGCGCACGCACCCCGAAACCGGCGAGAAGGTGCTGTACGTGAACGCGTTCACCACGCATTTCACGAACTACCACACGCCCGCACGCGTGCGGGTCGGGCAGGACGCGAATCCCGGCGCCGGCCAGTTGCTGCAATACCTGATCAGCCAGGCATACATCCCCGAATACCAGGTGCGCTGGCGCTGGAAGAAGAACAGCGTCGCGATCTGGGACAACCGCAGCACGCAGCACTACGCGGTCATGGACTACCCGCCGTGCGTGCGCCGGATGGAACGCGCGGGCATCGTCGGCGACGTGCCGTTCTGAGCGCGCCGGCACCTTAACCGATTCGCAACCTGCACACGACGCGCCGGGCCCGCCGCCCGGCACGGCGGGATACGCACGCCCGTACGCCTGCACAAAAACGATTTCCACTGGAGGACGACATGCAATTTCTCGACGATTCGCTGCACCCGGAAAACCAGGACAAGGTAGTCATCACGGTCGCGCCGTACGGTCCCGAATGGATGCCCGCCGATTTTCCGGAAGACATTCCGGTGACGATGGACGAGCACGTGCAGAAGGCCGTCGACTGCTACAACGCGGGCGCGACGGTGCTGCACCTGCATGTGCGCGAACTCGACGGCAAGGGCAGCAAGCGGCTGTCGAAGTTCAACGAGTTGCTCGGCCGGCTGCGCGAGGCGGTGCCCGACATGATCCTGCAGGTGGGCGGCTCGATCTCGTTCGCGCCGGAAGGCGACGGCGCGGAAGCAAAATGGCTGTCCGACGACACGCGCCACATGCTCGCCGAGCTGACGCCGAAGCCCGACCAGGTGACGGTCGCGATCAACACCGTGCAGATGAACATCACCGAGCTGATGAACCGCAAGGACATCGCCGGCACGTCGCTGAACGAAGCCGCGTTGTGGGACGCGTACCGCGAGATGACCGTGCCGGCCGGCCCCGGCTGGGTCGACGAGCACCTGCGCCGCCTGCAGGCGGCCGGCATCCAGCCGCATTTCCAGCTCACCGGCATGCATGCGCTGGAAACGCTCGAACGGATCATCCGCCGCGGCGTCTATCGCGGCCCGCTGAACGTCACGTGGGTCGGCATCGGCGGCGGCTTCGACGGCCCGAATCCGTACAACTTCATGGAATTCGTGCGGCGCTGCCCGGATGGCGCGTGCATCACGCTCGAATCCCTGATGAAGAACGTGCTGCCGATCAACACGGTCGCGATGGCGCTGGGCCTGCATCCGCGCTGCGGGATCGAGGACACGATCATCGACCAGAAGGGCAACCGGATGACCTCGGTGCAGCAGGTCGAGCAGTGCGCACGGATCGCGCGCGAACTCGGCCGCGACATCGCGACCGGCAAGGAGGCGAAGGCGATCTACCGGATCGGCGTGCAGTACGACGGCATCGACGAGACCCTGGCGCAGCTCGGGATGGCGCCGAACCGCCGGCCGGGCCAGCCGAACGTGCCGCTGCGGGCCGCCTGACGCGCCGCGCATCCGGGCCAGCGGCCATGGCGGCCGCGGCCCGCCGATCGTTGTGGCGTGGCACCCATCCCCGCGTGTGAAGCGGGGGGCGGACTCCGGTCAACGGAGCGGGGCCACGCAAGCCGCGCCGGGGCACGATCGCTCCGGTGCCGGAGGAGACACGCATGCTGATCCATCATGTCGAGCCGTCGCTCCAGGACGTCGCCGCCGCCGGCCGGCGCGCGCCCACCTATGCGTGGCTCGTGTTCGGGCTGACCGTCGGCCTGCTGCTGTCGGACTACATGTCGCGGCAGGTGCTCAACGCCGTGTTCCCGCTGCTCAAGCAAGCATGGGCGCTGTCGGACACGCAGCTCGGTTCGCTCTCCGGCGTCGTCGCGCTGCTGGTCGGGCTGCTGACGTTTCCGCTGTCGGTGCTCGCCGACCGCTTCGGGCGCGTGCGCAGCATCGTGCTGATGGCCGCGCTGTGGAGCGTCGCGACGCTCGGCTGCGCGCTGTCGACCCATTACACGGAGATGCTCGTCGCGCGCGGCCTCGTCGGGCTCGGTGAAGCCGCGTACGGCAGCGTCGGCGTCGCGCTGATCCTCAGCATCTTCCCGGCGCGGCTGCGCGCGACGCTGACCGGCGCGTTCATGGCCGGCGGCGCATTCGGCTCCGTGTTCGGCATGGCGCTCGGCGGGCTCGTCGGCGCGCATCTCGGCTGGCGCTGGTCGTTCGGCGTGATGGCCGCGCTCGGCATCGTGCTGCTCGTCGCGTATCGCTGCGTCGTGACCGAACGGCGGCTCGCCGCATATCGCTCTGAATACGGCACTGAATGCGGCACTGAATACGGCGCCGAACCATGCCGGCGCGACACCGACACGCCGCGCGACCTGCGCGGCAGCGTGCGCGTGCTGATGTCGGGGCTGTTCGCGTCGCGTTCGGTGATCTGCGCATATCTCGGCAGCGGGCTGCACCTGTTCGTGCCGGGCGCGCTGTTCGCATGGCTGCCGAGCTACCTGAACCGCTACTACGCGATGGCGCCCGACCGCGCGGCCGTGCTCGCCGCCGGTTTCGTGCTGCTCGCGGGTATCGGGATGGTCGGCTGCGGGATCGTCACCGACCGCGTCGGCAAAACCGACGGCAAGCGCAAGTGGCTGACCGCGATCGCGTATTGCGTGCTGACCGGCGTCTGCCTCGCGGTCGCGTTCCGGCTGCCGCCCGGGCCGCTGCAGCTCGCGCTGATCTGCGCGGGAATGCTCGTCGGCGCGGGCGCGTCCGGTGCGTCGGGTGCGATGGTCGCGAACCTGACGCCGGCCGCGATCCACGCATCGGCGTTCGCAACGCTCACGCTCGCCAACAACCTGCTCGGCATGGCGCCGGGCCCGCTGCTGACGGGGTGGGCCGCCGATCGCGCCGGCCTCGTCGGCGCACTCCAATGGATTCCCGTCGTGCCGCTCATGGCCGCCGTGCTGTTCGCGATCGGACGCGCGAGCTATGTGGCCGACCTCGCGCGCGTCGAACGTGAACGGCGCGCGCCCAGACTTTCCTGAACGCTTCGGAGGCTGCATGACCCTGACGACCGCACCCACCATCCTGATCGTGCCCGGCTTGCGCGATCACGTCGAAGACCACTGGCAGACGCACCTCGAACGGCGCCTGCCGAACGCACGCGCCGTCGCGCCGCTCGAAGCCGACAAGCTGAGCCGTGCCGCACGCGTCGCGGCGCTCGATGCGGCGCTGGCCGCGATCGACGGCCCCGTGATCCTCGTCGCGCACAGCGCGGGGGTGATGATTGCCGTGCACTGGGCGCGGCAGGCCACGCGCAAGATCCACGGCGCGCTGCTCGCGGCGCCGGCCGATCTCGATACGCCGATGCCCGCCGGTTATCCGGCGCCCGACGCAATCGACGCGAACGGCTGGACGCCGGTACCGACCGGGCGGCTGCCGTTTCCGAGCATCGTCGCCGCGAGCCGCAACGATCCGCTCGCGCGCTACGAGCGCGTCGAAACGCTGGCGGCAGGGTGGGGCAGCAGGCTCGTCGATCTCGGCGAGGTGGGGCACCTGAATCCGGCGTCCGGGTATGGCGAGTGGCGTGATGCGGAACGGTTGATCGACGAGGTGAGGGCATTGGGTGAAGGCGATTCAGGCTTGAGGAATTGATATTCGGGCATTGTTTGCCGTCCTCGGGCCTTTTTCGTCCATTCATCGGGCACCATGACTGACAGCGACGCGACCGCTCCATCCGATTGGCGGACAAGCGGCCGATCGCTGTCATTGTTTTAGCGAAATGCCGTCGTGGATCCCAAACGAAAGGTGGTGTACAGAGTTGCGTTGAAACCCCGCACGATCATCCGTCCCACCCACGAGGCCAAGGCTTCGACCGAAGCCGAGAAGGGCGACGTGCTGCGCGCGGCGCGAAAAGTCATTTCCGGACACCGGGCCGTGTTGATCGCGCCGAAGAACCGCTGATATGCCGGGCCTGCCGAACGCCGACGGCACCGATCCAGTCGGGGCCCGTTGTATCCGCTTCGCCCGGATTGCCCCCGCAGAGATATGACGTCGCAAGACGACTGGGCGTCCAGCCACGATCCCCGGCCCATCTTGCCCGGTAACCAAATTGGCACTCACCGGAAGGTGTTTGTCAGGGAAAGTCCCGCCCCACGCCGATCGGTTTTTTGTTGACCGACATCGTATAACGCCGTCATGATTTCCTGAAAAGAAAGGTCCCATCCACCGACCGAAGTGAGGAGACATGAACGCCACCACGATCGCTCGCCGTGTCCGCCGGATCGCACTCGCCGTGGGCTTCACGCTGTCGGCCTCGGCAGCCGTTGCTGCCCCCGTATCGCTGAACATCGTCGATGTCGCGGGCAACCTGCAACTCACGCAGAAGGCCATCGAAGCCTTCAAGGACAAGAACCCGACCCTCGTGTCGAGCGTCACGTTCACGAACGCGCCGGCGCCGCAGCTGCCGGGCAAGATCAAGGCGATGCAGGCGGCGGGGCGCGCCGACATCGACCTCGTGCTGACGGGCACCGACGCGCTGGCCGCCGGCATCGAGCAGAACCTGTGGCTGAAGGTGCTGCCCGACAACGCGGGCGCATTCCCCGGCGTGCTCGACAGGTACGCACCCGGCCCGCGCAAGATGCAGGACCTCGCACAGGGCTTCGGCCTCGAAGTCACCTACATGCCGGCCGGCCCGCTGCTCGAATACAACCCGGCGAAGGTCAGCAACCCGCCGAAAACACCCGATCAGTTGCTCGCGTGGTGCAAGGCGCACCCGAACAAGCTGATCTACGCGCGCCCGGCGAACTCGGGCCCCGGCCGCACGTTCCTGATGGGGCTGCCGTACGTGCTCGGCGACAAGAACCCGCAGGACCCGATCAACGGCTGGGACAAGACCTGGGCGTTCCTGAAGCAGCTCAACGACTGCGTCCCGTACTACCCGGGCGGCACGTCGGCGGTGATGAAGGAGCTCGGTGAAGGCACGCGCGACATGACCGTGACCGTCACCGGCTGGGACCTCAACCCGCGTGCGCTCGGCATCGTGCCGGCCGAGTTCCGGGTCCAGGCGTTCGACAACATGACGTGGGTCAACGATGCGCACTACATGGTGATCCCGAAGGGCGTGCCGAAGGACAAGCTCGACGTGCTGTTCAAGCTGATGAACTTCCTGCTCGAACCGGCGCAGCAGGCGATGACCTACGACGACGGTTACTTCTATCCGGGCCCGGCGGTGAAGGGCGTGACGCTCGAGATGGCGCCCGCGCACAGCCAGGAAGTGATCCGCAAGTTCGGCCGCCCGGAATACGCGAAGCTGCTGGCGGATCGCCCGCACGTGCAGCCGCTCAGCGCGCAGGCGATGGTCGCCGCATTCCAGAAGTGGGATCGCGAGATCGGTTCGCAGAAGTCGAAGTGACGCATGGGCCGGCGGGCGCCGCGGCGCCCGCGTCGATGGAGTTCGCGCAATGAAGCAGAGTTTCGAACGGCTGCGGCTCGATGGCGTCAGCCGCAGCTTCACCAATGCGGAAGGTGCGCAAGTCGCCGCGCTGAACGGGCTCGACCTCGAGATCCGGCGCGGCGAGTTCATCGCGTTGCTCGGCCCGTCGGGCTGCGGCAAGTCGACCGCGCTGAACTGCATCGCGGGGCTGCAGCCGCTCACGAGCGGCGGCATCTGGCTCGACGACACGCGCATCGACGTGCTGCCGCCCGAGCGCCGCGGCTTCGGGATGGTGTTCCAGAACTACGCGCTGTTTCCGCACCTGTCGGTGCTCGACAACGTCGGTTTCGGCCTCAAGATGCGCGGCGTGCCGAAGCAGGAAACGCGGCGGCGCGCGCAGCAGGCGCTCGAACTCGTGCAGCTCGTCGGCCACGAGGGCAAGCTGCCCGGGCAGTTGTCGGGCGGGCAGCAGCAGCGCGTCGCGATCGCACGCGCGATCGTCATCGAGCCGCCGCTCGTGCTGATGGACGAGCCGCTGTCGAACCTCGACACGAAGCTGCGCATCGAGATGCGCGCCGAGATCCGCCGCATCCACACGCAGCTCGAACGCGCGACGATCTACGTGACGCACGACCAGGACGAGGCGCTGTCGATGGCCGACCGCATCGTCGTGATGAAGGAGGGTGTCGTACAGCAGGTCGCGACGCCGAAGGACGTCTACACGCGCCCGCACAACCTGCACGTCGCGCGTTTCATGGGCTATCGCAACGTGCTGCCGTTCACGCTCGACGGGATGGCCGGCGGCCACGTCAACGTCAGCGCCGCAGGCGTGCGGCTCACGGGCGTGCCGATGGCCGGCTTCGATGCGAAGGACGTCGCGGTCGCGCTGCGCCCCGACGACATCGAGCGCGCGGCAGACGGCGCCGGCAACGCGTTCGACGCGACCGTCGAAACGGTCGAATACGGCGGCCGCGATTCGCTGATCCGTGCGGCCACGCCGTTCGGCCCGATCTGGGCGCGCGTGGCCGGCGAATTCGCGGAGGGCGAGCATTTGCGGTTATGTGTTGCGCCGTCGCGCACGCTCGTCTATGCGGGAGACGCGCGATGAACGGCCGCCGCATCGCGTGCGCTGCAACGCGCCACCGGGAGGCCGCGTGAGCACGCTCCCGGCAGGCGGCACACCGCGCGACGCGAAAGCCTGGCTCGTCACACCCGCACTCGCGTTCATCGTCGCGCTGTTCATCTATCCGTTCGCATACGGTCTCGTGCTGTCGTTCCAGCCGATGAACGGCGGCGGCGCGCTCGCGAACTACGTGCAGTTCTTCACCGACACCGCGATGTGGCCCACGGTGCTCGTCACGCTGAAGCTGGCGGTGCCCGCGACGCTGCTCAACGTCGGCGTCGCGGTGCCCGTCGCGTTCGCGCTGCGCCGCAATTCGCCGTACCAGAAGTTCGTCACGACGCTGCTCGTGATTCCCGTCACGCTCGGCACGGTGCTCGTCGCCGACGGGATGCTCACGTATTTCGGGCCGAACGGCTGGTTCCCGCAGGCGTTGCAGGGGCTGCACCTGTACACCGACGAAGTGCGTCTCACGCACAACTACTGGGGCGTGCTGCTGTCGCTGATCGTGTCGGGCTTTCCGTTCGCGTTCCTGCTGATGCTCTCGTACATCAGCGGCATCGACCCGACACTCGCGCGCGCGGCGGCGACGCTCGGCGCGAACCCGTGGCAGCAGTTCCGGCGGATCTACCTGCCGCTGCTCGTGCCGGGGCTCACGATGGCCGCGTGCCTGTCGTTCGTGCAGGCGTTCTCGGTGTTCCCGTCGGCCGTGCTGCTCGGCGCGCCGGCCGGGCCCACGCGCGTGATCTCGATCGCGGCGGCGGAAGCGGCGTTCGAGAGCTACGACTATTCGCTCGCATCGGCGATCGCGATCGTGATGGGTTTCGTGCAACTGCTGGTGGTCGCGTCGATGCTCGGCGCGCGCCGCTTCTTCTATACCGGCGCGGTGACGGGGGGCAAGGGCTGATGGCGACCGACAATCATGCCGCCCGCGCGTGGCCGCCGAAGCACGACGCACCCGACCCGCCCGACGTGCGGCCCGCCGACGCGAGGAAACCGCGGAAGATGGCAGGCCATCTCGCCGGCCGTGCGTGGCACGCGCTCGTCTGGGGGCTGATGGCGTTCTTCCTGCTGAACGTGATGCTGCTGATCGCGACCGTCGCGGTGAACTCGGTCGCGACACGCTGGTTCGGCACGCCGCTGCCGCAGGGCTTCACGCTGCACTGGTACGCGAAGGCGTGGGCGGACTTCCAGCTCGCGAGCGTGCTGTGGGTGACCGTCGAGGTCGTCGGCGCGGTCGTGCTGCTGTCGATCGCGCTCGGCGTGCCGGCCGCCTATGCGCTCGCGCGCGTGCAGTTTCGCGGCAAGCGCTTCGCGCTGCTGGTGTTCCTGCTGCCGCTGATGGTGCCGCCCGTCACGTACGGGATCCCGATGGCCACCGTGATGTACAAGGTCGGGCTCGCGGGCACGCTGCCCGGCGTGATCCTCGCGAACCTCGTGCCGGCGCTGCCGTTCGTGATCCTCGTGATGACGCCGTTCATCGAGCAGATCGATCCGAATCTCGAAGCCGCCGCGCGCATCTTCGGCGCGAACACGTGGCGTTATTTCCGCCATGTGCTGCTGCCGCTGCTCGTGCCCGGCATGCTCGCGGCGGGGCTGCTCGTGCTGGTGCGCACGATCGGGATGTTCGAGCTGACCTTCTTCACCGCGGGGCCGAGCACGCAGACGCTCGTCGTCGCGCTGTATTACGCGGTGTTCTCGACCGGCGTGCGCGCGCCGCAGTCGATCGACGCGATGGCGATGATCTACATGGCCATCACGCTCGTATGGGTGGTCATCGCGCTGCAGTTCGTGAGCCCGACGCAGCTCGTGAGCCGCGTGAAGCAGGAGCGGCAGTAGGCGCGTCAGCAGGCGAGGGAGAAGCGGAGGGGCGATCGCGCCCGTGCAATTGGTTACAAATGGATACCGCGCACGATACGCGGACGTTGCAGACTACGCGGCGTTCCCCCGATAACGGATATCCATGAAGTTCCAGACGCTGCTGACACTCGCCGGTGCATCGACCCTCCTGGCCGCCTGCAACCTGCTCCACGACGGCCCCGGATCGGGCGACGTCGATGCCGCCGTGCGCCGCGCGCTCGAGGCGGAAAACCACGGCGGGCTGAACGCGCTGTTCGGCCAGCCGCTGCCCGTCTCGGCCGATGTCGTGTCGGCGAAGCCCGACGGCGACTGCAAGAAGGTCGGCGATCGAACCTACTCGTGCGACGTCGTGGTCACGTGGCGCAATACCGACTACAAGCCGTCGCGCGCGAACCTGACCTTCGTGAAGGCCGCCGACGGCTCGTGGCAGACGTCCGGCGTCGACGCGGCGATCGTGACGGGTACCGCGAAATCGCTGGTCGACCAGATCGGCAAGGCATGGCCCGGCAATGCGGCAAGCGGCGCGTCGGCGCCGCAGTGACGCGGTGACCTGCGAGGGCGACGGGCGGGGCGTTTTCCTCCGGTAATACGCGGCCTGTCGCGCCCGAACGCCGCGCCGCGCCTTCCGCCAACTTCACGCCACTGACCGATTGCCCGCGAGCGCATCGCCGGATGCACCGGGGCTGGCGCAGCGGCGGGGCGGCGCCAGCGACCGGCCTGGCGGCCGGACACGGTTACCGGCAGCGCCGGTACGACGCGCCCCCCGCAACCGGTCGCCCCATCCCGTTCGACCGACACTCAGGCGCGGACTGGCAGGGGAAAAAGGGCGCGAGCATCGCGTCCGCGCGCGACCGAATGCATCCTCGGTATGCGGGCCGACTTATAGGGAAAACCCTTATTTCGAGATATAATCACGGCCTAAGTGATAGGTCGAACCATGCCTGAACGTTTCCAAACCCTTGAAAAATTTGTGTTTTCCCTCGTCGTGATGTCCGCGGTCGTGTGCTCGGCATTCCTCGCGTACGAGCGTCATCCCGAGATCAAGATCGCGCTGCACGAAGGCGAAGCGCTGATGCGCGAGAGCGCCAAGTATTCGGTCATCTGCTCGCCGTCCAAGGTCGATCCTTGCGTCGAGATGTCCGCTTACTGAAACGCGCGCATTCGGGTCGGGATCAGCGCGCCGGGTGGTGCGCCGCAGCCAAAGCCGGCGAGTTCCAGTGTGGGGCCCGGCCAGCGCCAGACCGGCCCTGCAGCATCGGCGGCCCGAGTTCCCTGACGTAGCGCTCATCAGGCATTCAGAAACCCGCTGCAAGACAGGGTGGATGCACAAACCCGCTACGTGCCGGGTCACTGGCGTAAGCAACTCCCAATCCAAAGCCCCGCTTCGAGCAATCGAGCGGGGCTTTTCTCGTAGAGCCGTCGAAACGATCCCGCGGCTGCGCGTCACACCACATGCGTCGGAGCGCCGTCGACGAACGCGGCGACATTGTCGACGAGCTGATCGGCGAGCGCCTGCATCGCCTCGTCGCTCGCCCACGCGACGTGCGGCGTCAGGATGAAGGCCGGATGCGACAGGATCGCGTGAAACGGATGCGCGGCCGGCAGCGGCTCCTGCGTAACCACGTCGAACCCCGCGCCCGCGATCTGCCCCGACTGCAATGCGTCGACGAGCGCGTTTTCATCCACGAGCCCGCCGCGCGCGGTATTGATCAGCAGCGGCCGGCGCGCCATCCGCGCGAACGCGGCCGCGTCGATCAGGTGTCGCGTCGCGGGCGTGAGCGGACAGTGCAGCGTGATCACGTCGCTGTCCCGAAGCAGCGTGTCGAGCGGCGCGTAGTCGTCCCCCGACGCATCGCCGTGCGCGGCGAACCGTACCCGCATGTCGAGCGCGCGCGCGATGCCGGCCACCGCACGCCCGAGCACGCCGTCGCCGACGATCCCGAGCGTCGAGCCGGCCAGGTCGCGAATCGGATGGTCGAAGAAGCAGAACTGCCCGCTGTCGAGCCAGCGCTCCGCGCGCACCGCGTCGCGGTACGCGACGAGGCTGCGGCGCAGCGCGAAGATCAGCGCGAACGTGTGCTCGGGCACCGTGCGGACCGCATACCCGCGAATGTTGCTCACGACGATGCCGTGCGCGGCACACGCGTCGAGATCGACGATGTCGGTGCCCGTCGCGGCGATCGCGATCATCCGCAGGCGCCGCGCGCCGGCAAGCGCCGCCGCGTCGAGCCGCACCTTGTTGGTCACGACGATGTCCGCGTCGCCGATGCGTGAAGCGACCTCGTGCGCGGCCGTCCGCTCGAACGTGCGCAACGCGTGCGGAAACGGGAACGGCTTCAGCACGGTTTGCGGCGACAGCGTCGCGCGGTCGAGGAACACGATCTTCGCGGGAGAGGAAACGGAAAACATGGCGAGCCTCGCTGGCAGGCGCCCGGGGCGGGCGCGGAACGGGTTCGATTCTGCCGGCGGCGCGCGGGCCGTCGTTTGACCGTTGCGCCAGTGCGCTTTCCCGGATGGAAAGACTGGCGCACCGCATATGTGAACGGCCGCGGCGCACGCCTTTCCGTTTCGGAAAGGCTGGTTGAGCATCGATCGATTTTCGCCGGGCGGGAACGCCGTCATGATCGCCGTCATCGACAACACGCTTTCATCGGAGACAGCCATGACACGCCCCCTCGACGGCATCCGCGTGCTGGAACTCGGACAACTGATCGCCGGCCCGTTCGCGGGCAGGATGCTCGCCGAATTCGGTGCGGACGTGCTCAAGGTCGAGCCGCCTGCACTCGGCGACCCGCTGCGCAAATGGCGGCTGCTGCACGACGGCACGTCGGTCTGGTGGGCCGCGCAGTCGCGCAACAAGCGCTCGCTGACGCTCGACCTGCGCACGCCCGAAGGGCAGGACGTCGTGCGCCGCCTCGTCGCGGAAACCGACGTGCTGATCGAGAACTTCCGGCCCGGCACGCTCGAAGGCTGGGGGCTCGGCTGGGACGCGCTGTCCGCGATCAACCCGGGGCTCGTGATGCTGCGCGTGTCGGGCTTCGGCCAGACGGGCCCGTACCGCGACCGCCCCGGCTTCGGCGTGATCGCCGAGGCGATGGGCGGCCTGCGGCACCTGACCGGCGAGCCGGGCCGCACGCCGGTGCGCGTCGGCATCTCGCTCGGCGATTCGCTATCGGCGCTGCACGGCGTGATCGGCGTGCTGCTCGCGCTGCGGCATCGCGAGCAGCAGGGCGGCAAGGGGCAGGTCGTCGATGTCGCGCTGTACGAGTCGGTATTCAACATGATGGAAAGCCTGCTGCCCGAATACTCGGCGTTCGGTGCCGTGCGCGAGGCGGCCGGCAGCAGCCTGCCCGGCATCGCGCCGACCAACGCGTATCGCTGCCGCGACGGCCGGTACGCACTGATTGCCGGGAACGGCGACAGCATCTTCCGGCGCCTGATGGAGCTGATCGGCCGGCCCGATCTCGGCAACGATCCCGCGCTCGCGCACAACGACGGGCGCGTCGCGCAGGTCGAACGCATCGACGCGGCGATCGGCGCGTGGAGCGCACGGCACGATCTCGACGCCGTGCTGGCCGCATTGAACGACGCACGCATCCCGTCCGGGCGCATCTACGACGTGGCCGACATCGCCGCCGATCCGCATTACCGCGCGCGCGACATGCTCGTCGATGCCGCGCTGCCCGACGGCACGCCCGTGCTCGTGCCCGGCATCGTGCCGAAGCTCGGTGCGACGCCCGGGCGCATCGAGCGCCCGGCGCCCGCGCTGGGCGCGGACACCGACGCGGTACTCGAAGCGCTCGGCATCGATGCGGCGACGCGCGGCGACTGGCGCACGCGCGGCGTGATCTGAACCCGAACCAGGAGACGACGACATGAGCGGGCAACGCACACGGCTCTACATCCACGAAGTCGCGACGCGCGACGGTTTCCAGAACGAAGCGGCATTCGTCGACACCGACGACAAGATCGCGCTCGTCGACGCGCTGAGCGCCTGCGGCTACGCGAAGATCGAGGTCACGTCGTTCACGTCGCCGAGGGCGATCCCCGCGCTGCGCGACGCCGAGGCCGTGATGCACGGCATCGCGCGCGCACCGGGCGTCGTCTATACGGTGCTCGTGCCGAACGTGCGTGGCGCCGAGCGCGCGCTGTCGTGCGGCGTCGACGAAGTGAACCTCGTGATGTCGACGAGCGAAAGCCACAACCGTGCGAACCTGCGGATGACGCGCGAGCAATCGTTCGCACAGCTGCGCGACGTGATCGACGCGGTACGCGGCACGGGTGTCGCCATCAACGTCTCGCTGTCGACCGCGATGGGCTGCCCGATGGAAGGGGACGTCGCGGCCGAGGGCGTGCTCGCGTGGATGCAGCGCTTCGCGGATCTCGGCGTGCACGGCTTCACGCTGTGCGATACGACGGGCATGGCATTTCCGTCTCAAGTGCGCGAACTGTCGGCACGTGCACACGAGCGCTTCGGCGCGCTGCAGCTCACGCTGCACTTCCACAACACACGCGGGATGGCGCTCGCGAACACGCTCGCGGCACTCGACGCCGGGATCGACCGCTTCGACGCATCGCTCGGCGGCCTCGGCGGCTGCCCGTATGCGCCGGGCGCGACCGGCAACGCGTGCACCGAGGAACTCGTGCACATGCTCGAACTCGACGGCTACGATACGGGCGTCGATCTCGCGGCCGTGCTGGCCGCGTCGGCGCGGCTGCCCGCGCTGATCGGCCATGACGTGCCAAGCCAGATCCTGAAGGCCGGGCGCCGCTCGGACCTTCATCCGCCACCGCGCGCGGACGCCGGCGACATGCCCGCGCAACGCGCTTTCTCGTGAACGACCAACCGGAGCGAACCTCATGGCACTGATTGACCACCTCGACCATCTCGTGCTGACCTGCGTCGATCCCGACCGGACGACGCATTTCTACACCGAGGTGCTGCAGATGCAGCTCGAAACCTTCGGAGCCGGCCGGATCGCGTTCCGCTTCGGCAACCAGAAGATCAACCTGCACGTGCGCGGCGCGGAGTTCGAACCGAAAGCGCATGTGCCGGTGCCCGGCGCGCTCGACCTGTGCTTCATCGCGTCGGTGCCGCTCGACGACGTGATCGCGCACCTGAAGCGCGTCGAATGGCCGATCGTCGAAGGACCCGTCGAACGCACGGGCGCGACGCGGAAGATCCGCTCGGTCTACGTGCGCGATCCCGACCTGAACCTGATCGAGATCTCCGAGCTGATCTGATTCGAGCCGACCGCCGGGCGCGCCGGCGGGCATCTCGTGCCATCGCGCATGCGGCCCGGATCGTACCGGTGCGAACGCATGCCGCGTCGATCTGCCGCCGAAAACGGACAGCCGGTTTCCGCGCTCGCCGATTCCGGATAGCCGGCCCGTGCCGCGCTGCGGATAATGCGTGCTTCGGCGACTGAGAAGCCGCCTTCGCACCGGACGCGACGCCTGCGTCCGCGCTTCCGCAACCCGACCCATACGATTCCGATGACGATCCTCTATCGCGGCATGGACCGCGCGGCACTCGACGCCGCCTATCTGAACACGAAGGTGGTACCCGATTTCCCTGCGTTGCTGGCGTCGATGCAGGCGCGCAGCGCAGCGCTCTACGACACGACGCGCGGCCGGCGCGACCTGCGTTACGGTGCGCAGCCCGCGCAGCGATTCGACTGGCTGTCGTGCGGTCGGCCCGATGCGCCGCTGTTCGTGTTCATTCATGGCGGCTACTGGCAGCACTGCGCGAAAGAGGATTTCGCGTACGCGGCGAGCGGGCCGCTCGCGCGCGGTTTCGACGTGATACTCGCCGAATACACGCTGGCGCCGGTCGCGACGATGACCGACATCGTCGGCGAGATCGGCGCGCTGCTCGACTACCTGGCGAACGACCCCGACGCAATCGGCACCGCCGGGCGGCCGATCCACCTGAGCGGCCATTCGGCGGGCGGCCACCTGACGGCCGTGTACCGCGCGCATCCGGCCGTCGTGTCGGCGCTCGCGATCAGCCCGCTCGTCGATCTCGAACCGATCTCGTTGTGCGTCCTGAACGACAAGCTGCAGCTCAGCGCGCGCGAAGTCGACGCGTACAGCCCGTTGCGCCATGTCGGGCCCGGCGCACCGACGGTCGTTGCGGTCGGCGATGCCGAGCTGCCCGAACTCGTCCGGCAGGCACGCGACTATGCGACGGCATGCGAAGCGGCAGGCGAACGGATCGTCCACGTCGGGCTCCCCGGCATGCGGCACTTCGACGTGCTCGACGATCTCGCGAAACCGGACGGTGCGATGCTCGCCGCGTTGCAGTCGATCGCGCCGCGCTAGGCGCTGTTTTGCGCCGTACCGCACCGTATCGCGCGGGGGCGGCCGGGCGTATGATCGGCGTCAGGCCGCCGTGCTGACGGCAAGCGCCGGCCTGGCCTACCCAGGACCCACGACATGGTGAACCCGCTTCATTTCGATCTGCAATCGCTGCGCGTGTTCGCGCTCGTCGCCGAGCACGGCAGCCTGACGAAAGCGGCCGAGCACGGCCAGCTCACGCTGTCCGCGGTCAGCAAGCGCATCGCCGAGCTCGAAAGCGTGACGGGCAGCGCGCTGTTCGTCCGGCATGCGCGCGGTGTCGAGCTGACGCCCGCGGGCCGCGCGCTGCTCGACCATGCGGCGAAGGTGATCGAGCAGGTCAACCGGATGGCGCACGAGATGAGCGACTACGTCGCCGGCGTGCGTGGCCACATCCATGTGTGGACCAACACGTCCGCGATCGTCCAGTTCCTGCCCGCCGATCTCGCGGCGTTCCTCACCGACAATCCGGGTATCAAGGTCAGCCTCGAGGAGCGTTTGAGCCACGAGATCGTCGATGCGCTCGCGTCCGGCAAGGCCGATCTCGGCGTGTTCGCCGACAACGTGCCGGCCCCCGGTATCGAACGGCGGCTGTACCGCCGCGACGAACTCGTGCTGCTCGTGCCGCGCACGCACCGGTTCGCCGCGCGCGACAGCATCCGCTTCGCGGACACGCTCGACGAGGACTACGTCGGGCTCAGCGACGGCAGTTCGCTGCTCGCGCGCATGACCGACGCCGCGTTCGCGGTCGAGCGCTCGCTGAAGCTGCGGATCCAGGTATCGAATTTCGACGGCGTGAGCCGGATGATCGAGGCGGGGCTCGGAATCGGCATCCTGCCGCGCGACGCGGTGACCGGCGAGCGCGCGGCTCGGCTCGGGGTCGTGACGCTCGACGATGCGTGGGCGACGCGCACGCTTTGGGTCGGCGTGAAGGCCGGAACCGTGCTGACGACCGATATCGCGAAGCTGTTCGATTTCATGTCGGCGCGTTGAGGCCAGCCTGCGAGCTGGCGGGGATTGTCGCGGTGCGGCTTCGGGGAAGGGTGATCGTCGGGGCGCGTTCGGCTCGCCGCGGCGGGAAGCCGATGCCGTTGCGGGAAGCCGATTCGTAGCAGCCGCGTCAGACCGACCGGCGGACGACCGCGAACAGCCGGCGAGTAGTACAACCCGGATGCAGCCGACAGTCGCGAGCACGGCACGTACTTTCCTGTCTGGCCCGGCAACGCCCGTGCCTGCCGCCCGCACACTTCGCCTTGTCGTCGCGAGTTCGTTCCTTGCACTATCGTTACACCGTTCCCGCTCGTGTCGGCGATGACCGTCGGGCCGGACCAATTGCTGCCCGCTGGACGGGCTGTGTAACCGATCTCCCCCTTGAAGCCGCCCCGTTGAGCAGTCATTTTTCACACTCGACACAATATTCCCGCGCCTGAAACGTCTTCAGGTGCATGGAATCGCCACCCACTTCACGCACATGACCGACCCAGACCGCGACATCACCGCGATAGTGATGCGTGAACGAACGAGGCTGGTGAGCTTCATCCGGCGTCGGATTCGCGACCCGGACGATGCCGAGGACATCCTTCAGGACGTGTTTCACGAATTCGTCCAGGCCTACCGGCTTCCGGCGCCGATCGAACAGGTGAGCGCGTGGCTGTTCCGCGCCGCGCGCAACCGTATCGTCGACCGCTTTCGCAAGAAGAAGGAGCAGCCGCTGACCGATCTGTCCGAGGCCGACGACGACGCGGACAGCGAGTACCGGTTGGATCTCGTGCTGCCGGCGCACGACGCCGGCCCCGAAGCAGTCTACGCGCGCACGCTCCTGCTCGAAGCCTTGCAGGATGCGCTCGACGAGCTGCCGGCGAATCAGCGCGAGGTATTTATCGCGCACGAACTGGAGGGCCGTTCCTTCAAGGAGATGGCCACGCAAAGCGGCGTTGCGCTCAATACGCTGCTCGCGCGCAAACGCTATGCGGTCTTGCATTTGCGTGCACGACTGCAGCTCATTCATGACGAACTGGACAATATCTAGGGTCTGTTTACATATGGAACGCACATGCGAATGCCCGAAATCGCTCGTCCCCCAAGGGGACTTCCTCCGGGGCGTAGGGCAAGAAGTGAGGAGCGCCGTTTGGCCGAGCCAAACGCCCCGCAGGAAGTCCCCTTGGGGGACAAGCGACGAGCGACGCCGCCATACGGGCGATTTCGGGCATTCCCGTGGAATGAATTTTTTAATTAGGGGTTGCCACGAGAACGGCCGCTCGCCGCGTTGCGCTCCTTGCGAATACGTCAGTATTCGCGGCGTCACGCGCCTCGCGAGCGGCCGTTCTCGTGGCAACGCATGTGCGTTCCATATGTAAACAGACCCTAGAGGAGTCGACAAATGAATTTTCGAATCAGATGCGCGGGCAAGGCGGTGCTCGCGTTGATTGCCATAGGCGTGCTCGGATGGGTCGTCATGATGTTGTGGAACTGGGTGATGCCGGCGCTGTTCGTCGGGGCCCGTACGATCGATTTCGCCCGGGCGCTGGGCCTGCTCGTGTTGAGCCGCATCCTGTTCGGCGGATTCCGCGGACACCACGGCTGGCGCGGCCGGCGCCACTGGCGCAAGTGGGAATCGATGACGCCCGAGGAACGCGAGCATTTCCGCAACGCGTGGCGCTCCGGCGATGACCGGCCCTCGGGAGCGTGAACGTGCGCGAAAAATCCACGGGCGACTGCAAACAGCAACCGGGTGTGATCGCGCCGGTCGTCGATCTGAAGCGTTGCGAAGGCAAAGGGGATTGTGTCGCGGTTTGCCCTGAAAACGTGTTCGAGGTCAGACGCATCGACCCGGCCGATTACGTCGGCCTCGGCCTGATGCATCGCCTGAAGCTGCGCGTGCACGGCATGGAAGTCGCCTACACGCCGAACGCGCATGCGTGCCGGTCATGCGGACTGTGTGTGACCGCGTGCCCCGAGCGCGCCATCACGCTCGCCCGAATCGCATGACAACCTCCGCATGTCGCCGATATCGAGCGACCGCGCCGAAACCCTGGCAGGAGAGGCGCCGCCGGATACATCGTCGACGTGATCAATCTCGTCAAGGAACGCACATGGCATCACCTACCGCCGTTCTTCTGCGACGGCTCCACGAAGAGAGCCGGACCGAAATCATCGCCCGCGCCCGCGCGCAGTTCCCGGGATCGAACGAGGAGCTTCTGTCGTTAGCAGAGGAATACGAAGCGATCGCCCCTCGTCTGCGCGGGCGGTTTCTCGAAACGTTCGGGCTGTTCACCGACGACTTCGAATCCCCGGAAGGAAGCCGGCTATCGTTGGCCGTGTCGCCGGAAACGGGCGGGTTCTTGCGCAACATGGTGCTCTCGCAACGGCCGGCCCGCATCCTCGAACTCGGCAGCTCGTGCGGCGTGTCCACGCTGTATTTCGCCGAGGCACTGCGCACGTTGGGCCGTGGCGTGGTCGTCGCGACCGAGCGCGACCCGCTCAAGTGCGCCCGATTGCGCGATCACGTCGGCACGGCGGGCCTGGACGCCCATGTCGACATCCGGGAGGGCGACGTATTCGAGACCGTTGCCGAGCTGGACGGGCACTTCGACATGGTATTCATCGACGTCTGGGCCGACGCCTACCTGAAGTTGTTCAGGCAGATCGAGCGCTTGCTGCGCCCGGGGTCGATCGTTCTGGCCGATAACATGTACACGGCCGAGGACGCCGTTCGACCGTACAAGCACTATCTCGATGACGATCCGCGCTTCTCGACCATGACACTGGATTTTGAATCCGGGATCGAATTCACGGTCGTCGTTTCTCGAGCGGACATGGCGTCGCAGGGCCCTTGCCGCGACGGCGCGCAGTGAAGGGCGCAACCGTCGATCGCCGGGCATCCCGCTTCGGATTTCGCCCGCCAGCGGTCGGCGCACGCGGGCGTTGCGTGACCGCGGCCGTAACCGTGACCGTGCGCGGAAGATGCGACCGTCTGCCGTGGGCCGCCGGGCGACCGATAGCCCGGCCATCCGCGAAGCATCAGGAACGATGCGTGAGCGCGTTCCCGCGCCCCGCATCGACACACGCTCAAACCGGATTGATCTCGTCCTGGCTGCGCCGCGTCGTCAGCGGCCCGAGCACGCGCAGCGTGACGGCGACAATGCCGAGCGCAACCGAGATCACGCCGAACATCGCGCCCGCGCCGTAACCGCCGAGCACCGGCAGCAACACGAACGGCAGCGCACCGCTGACGATGCGCGACAGCGCATAGGTACTGCCGATCGCCGTCGAGCGCACGCGCGCCGGAAAGATCTCCGCCTGGTACACGTGATACGCGTTGCTGAACACGTTCGACGCGCAGGTCGTCAGGAACCCGAAGCCGACGATCAGCACGGTTTGGCCCGAGTACGCGAAGCACAGCCCGAACGCCGCGATCGACAGGATCGACGCAATCACGAGCGTGCGGCGCTCGATCCAGTTGAGCAGCGGAATCGACAGCAGCGAGCCGACCGGATAGCCGATGAACGACAGCGCGATGAACAGCGTACTGTCCGTCACGTCGAAGCCGCGGCTCTTCACGACCGTGCCGGCCAGCGTGCCGAAGCCGTAATAACCGAAGCCCTGGAACAGATGAAAGATCGCGAGCATCAGGTAGCGCGCGCCGTACGGTTCGCGCCGCAGCAGCGCGATACGCTCGCCGAGCCCGAGCGGCCGTTGCGGCTCGACCGGTTCCGCGAATTGCTCGGGCACGCGCACGCCGGTGCCCTCAGCGAAGCGCCGCAATGCCGCGTACGCATCGGCGGTGCGGCCCTGCGCGAGCAGCCAGCGCGGGCTTTCCGGCAGCCGGTGCTGGACGAACAGCACGTACACCGCGCCGAGGCTGCCGATCGCGAGGATGATGCGCCAGCCGGCCACGCCGCCCACGTGCAGCGGATTCAGCCACAGCGCGAGGAAACCGACGAGCGGCACCGCGACATAGGAAGTCGTATAGGCCCACGCGGCGAGCCGCCCGCGCTTTTCCTTCGGCAGGATCTCGGACAGGAAGCTGTCGGCAACCGGATAGATCGCGCCGACGCCGATGCCGGTCAGGAACCGGCACGCGACGAGCATGTCGGCGTTCACGGAGAACGCACCGACCAGCGAGAACGCGCTGTACCACGTGAGCGTCAGCAGGAACGCCTTGCGCCGGCCGATGCGGTCGGCGAGGCTGCCGAGGCACATCGCGCCGACGAACATGCCGATGAACGCCGAGGCCAGCAGCAGCTTGAAATCGGTGCTCTGCCGGCTCAGCCCGTATTCGTTCTGCAACGCGGAACCGATCGTGCTGACGAGGAAGATCTCGTACATGTCGAAAAACAGCCCGATACCGATCACCCAGACGACGAACCGGTGCAATGCGCCAACCGGCAGGTCGTCCATGAAATTGCCGAGCGTGACGCGGCGGGCGGGGAGGGCCGACCCGGCAGCGCCCGTGCCGGCGGCGGACGCAGGTCGTGCGGGCGCGGGTTCGCCCGCGTTGCCGCCGAGATCGAGGGAATGGCTGTTCATCGTGTCTCCTGATTATCGGTACGCCGTGGCGCGAAGCCCGGCCGTTCGCGACCGGCGCGATGCATCCGGTCGCACGACGTGGCGGCAGGCACCGCAAGGCCGTTGAAAGGGCCGGACAGGCGGGCTGTACCGATCGTCCGGCACATGGTGGGCAAATCCGCGGCACGTGATAATTGCGGATGTTTCAAGCATCCTTTCCCGCGCAGAAAGGGTGCGGAACACGCGACAGCCGGCATCCGCGCGTGAGGCCCGTGCAGCCTGCGTGGCGTGCGGTCGCGCACCGGAACCGCCGGCGCGCTCACGCAACCGGCTGGCCGGGAAAACCATGAGGCCCGTTGCGCGACTGCCGGCGAAACAACCGCCGGCAGTCGGGCCGTCATGCTCAGTCGGCCGGCACGAACGCCGCCCCGTGAAACACGCGCACGGGGTTGCCGCGCTCGAGCGCAAAGTGCTGCATCCGCCGCTGCCGGCGCGCGTCGGACGCGTGACGGTCGGCTTCCTGCTGCAGTCGAACCTGCAGCAACTGCAGCGCGAGGCGCTTGTTCGCGTGCTGGCTGCGCTCGCTTTCCACGCGCACCGACAGGCCGGTCGCGACATGAGTCGCACGAATCGCCGAGCTCGTCTTGTTCACGTGCTGGCCGCCCGGCCCGCGTGCGCGCATCGCTTCGAACCGCACGTCGCCATCCGGCAGCGGCTGCGCGTCGGCGCAGCGCGTGACACCGATGAACCAGTTCTTGCGCGGATGGCGCAACCGGTACGGGCTCGCGCAAATCCATTGCAGCGTGCCCGTCCAGCGGTCCGCCAGCGCCTGCGCGCCGGCACCGTCGAGATCGAGCAGCGCCGAGCGCAGCGTGCCGGGCCGCTCGCCCGGCTGCACATCGAGCATCGTGACGACGACGCGCTGCGCATCGGCTTCCGCCTGCAGGCGCCGCAACGCATTGGCCGCGGCGAGCTGGCACTCCAGCGGCCCGTGCGCGGAAGAAATCTGCATCAGCATCGGCCTGCCTCCCCGGACGTCTTGTAGGTCAGCACCGGCGCGAGCCGCGCGAGCTTGCGCAGCAGGCCGGCCGCCTCGAGCGCGTCGACGACGCTGTCGATCGGCTTGTAGGCCTGCGGCGCTTCCTCGTACAGCAGTTCGCGGTCTTCGCAGACGACGTGGCTGCCGAGCGGCGTACGCGTGAGCTGCGACGGCGTGAAGCGCCGTTCGAGACGCCCCTTGCAATCGCCGCGCGCCCACTTGCGGCCCGCGCCGTGTGCAAGCGACGCGAGGCTGGCCGCATCGTCGGGCCGCACGGGGGCGACGAGATAGCTGTAGTCGCCGCGCGACCCGGGAATCACGACCGGCCCCGCATCGGCCGGCGTCGCACCTTTGCGATGCAGCCAGCCGGGCTCGCCGTCGACGCGCGCGCGGCTCACCAGGTTGTGGTTCACGTCGAGCACGCACCGGCCGTCGCTGCGCCAGCGCGCCAGCATGCGCCGCGCGATCAGGTCGCGATTCGCGATCGCGTAGCGCAACGCCGCGTCGTGGCGCGCAAGGTATGCCGTGCATGCGGCATCCGTGTCGTCGAGCCCGTTGTAGCCGTGCTCGCGCATGTGCTGTTCGAGGATCGACTGGCCGAAACCGCGCGACCCGCTGTGCACGAGCAGCAGCAGGCGGTCGTGATCGAGGCCGAGCGCCTGGACGGCATCGGCGTCGTACACCGCGTCGATCCGCTGCGCTTCCGCGAAATGATTGCCGCTGCCGATCGTGCCGAGCGATGCCGCGAACGCGTGATCCGCGAACCCGGCGGCCGCGATGAGCGGCTGCCAGCTTGCATCGGGCGTGGTGTCGATCGAGCCGAGCCGGCTCGCGAGCTTCGACGCGCTGACGCGCCGCGCATCGAGCGCGGTTTGCCACAGCGCCATTCCGCAGCCGATATCGCCGCCGATCAGCGCCGGGTACAGCCGGCCCGTCGAAAAGAACGCGGCGCCGACCGGGTAGCCGCGTCCGGGGTGAAGATCGGGCATGCCGGCGACACGCCGCATGCCGGGGAGGGTGGCAGCGTGTTCGAGCTGCCGGATGGCCTCACCTTCGATCCAGGTGGTGGCGCAAGCGCACAAGGTGACGCGCTCGCCCAGGTATTGCATGGAATTGCCCATGGAGGTTTCCGTTCGATGAAAAGGTAGAACGGCGGGCCATGGCACAGGCAGCGCTCGAATGCGCTGCCTGACATCGGAAGTCGGGAAGAGGGCGGCACGACCGGATCGGAACGACCCGGCTCATCGCCGTGACGGCGATACGGTGTGCGGCTGCGTGGCGTGAACGATGAAACGGACGAACGCGAAAAACCCGGACTACGACCCGCGACGGGAGGAGCGTTGGCGTGACGTCATGATGTTCTTCTCCTTGCGAGTGAGGGGTTGATCGGAATGGCGGCGACTCTAGCATGCACGCAGCGGGCGCAGCAAGCGGGTAGCGCGGCGGTGCCCATCGAATCGTCGCCCGATGTGGCGAAAAACACACATATAGACATCCTGACAATGTTCGTGCCGATGGCGCGTGCGGCACGCCACAGCAGGTATTCAACGCATGCAGGCGGCCGCATCAGCGGGTTCCGACAGCGCTTGACAGTGCAAAAGCCGTTTCGTAGCATCCGCCTGCTTCATCCCTGAACCCTCATCGAACCGGTGATCCAAGTGCCCGCAAACATTCGTCCCTTCGCCTGATACGCCGACGACTGCCGTCCCGGCCGCGTGTCGTCCTGCCCGTTTCCGTCTGCCTCGCGGCGCCGGAACGTCGACTGCAGGAACGCGCCCGGACAAGCACTGACACCGCAACGCACACCAGACCGTTCGTTCACGTCGTCGGCTTTTTCCCCTGTTTCCGGAGAAAGACCATGACGCTGGATTTTCGCGCATACGCGCAATCGCTCGACCTCGCCCGCTACCCGCGCACGCCGCATCTCGAAGGCTCGCGCCTGCAGGACGGCGACGAAGGTCGCGAACACGTTCCCTATCGCACCCTCGCGGGCGCACACATCGTCGTCGAGGAAAAGCTCGACGGCGCGAACACGGGCATCAGCTTCGGCCCGGCGGGCGAACTGCTGCTGCAGTCGCGCGGCCACTATCTGGCCGGCGGCGGCCGCGAGCGGCAGTTCGGTTTCGTGAAGACGTGGGCCGCCGCCCATGCAGGCTGGCTGCTCGACCGCCTCGGCGATCGCTACGTGATGTACGGCGAGACGATGAGCAAGAAGCACGCAGTGTTCTACGACGCGCTGCCGCATCACTTCTTCGAATTCGACGTGTTCGACCGCTCGACGGGCCGTTTCCTGTCGACGTGCGCGCGTCGTGCGCTGCTTGCCGACGGGCCCGTGCTGTCGGTGCCCGTGCTGTACGAAGGCATCGCGCCGGCGCGGCTCGCCGACCTGAAGGCCCTGCTCGGCCCGTCGCTCGCGAAGACGCCGGACTGGCGTCGCGCGTTCGAGGAAACGGTGCGGCGGCAGGGGCTCGACCTCGCGCGCGCATGGCAGCAGTGCGACAAGTCGGCCCGCGCGGAAGGGCTCTACGTGAAGGTCGAGACGGACGACACGACGACCGCGCGCCTGAAGTGGGTCCGCCACGATTTCGTGCAGGCGATTCTCGAATCGGCGCGCCATCACTCGGAGCAGCCGTTCATCCCGAACCTGCTCGCGCCGGATGTCGACCTGTATGCGCCGCGGCCGACGGTCACGTGGCGATCGATCGCCGCGACGCGCGCGCACCCATGAATGCGGAACGGCCCTGCGCCGTTTCGAGAGGAGTCTTGATCATGAAGTACGAACAACTGCAGGCACTCGTGCCCGCGCCCGGACGGCAGCCGGACTACCGCGCATGCATCGCGGCGTTTCCCGCGCTCGAACAGGCGAAGACGACACCGCAGGAACCGGCGCATCACGGCGAAGGCGACGTGTGGACGCATACGACGATGGTGATCGATGCGCTGCTCGCGTTGCCCGGTTATCAGGCCGCATCGCGCGCCGACCAGGAAATCGTGTTCCTGGCCGCGCTGCTGCACGACATCGCGAAGTACCGCACGACGGTCGTCGATCCCGTCACCGGCGCGATCGGTCATCCCGGCCACTCGCGCAAGGGGGCGATCGATGCGCGTATCGCGCTGTGGGATGCCGGCGTGCCGTTCGCGGTGCGCGAGGCGATCTGCCGGATGATCGCCGTGCACCAGGTGCCGTTCTTCGCGATGAGCGGGTCGCGCCGCGGCACGCCCGAGTTCATCGCGCGCGAACTGTCGTGGCAGGTGAGCCTGCCGCTGCTGTGCCTGCTCGCCGAAGCCGATATGCGCGGGCGCATCTGCAGCGATACGCAGCGCGTGCTCGACAACATCGAACTGTTGCGCGAACTGGCGCGGGAGGAAGGGTGTTATGGCCAGCCGCGCGCGTTCGCCGATGCGCACACCGCGCTCAGCTACTTTCGCGGCGCGGACGTGCATCCCGACTATCCGCTGTTCCGCACGCCGGGCTCGCGGGTCGTCGTGATGTCGGGCCTGCCCGCGTCGGGCAAGAACACCTGGGTCGCGCGGCATCATCCGGACCTGCCCGTCGTGTCGTTCGACGATGCACGCGATGCATTGGGGCTGCGCCATGGCCAAAACGAGGGCGCCGTCGCGCACCATGCGGTCGACGCCGCGAAAGCGCTGTTGCGGGAGAAGCGGCCGTTCGTGTGGAACGCAACGAACCTGTCGCCGCTGATGCGCAAGAAGACGCTCGACCTGCTGTTCGCGTACGGCGCCGACGTGACGCTCGTCTATCTCGAGCAGCCGCGCGCGGAGCTGTTGCGCCGTAACGCGCGGCGTGACACGTCGCTGACGAACCGCGCGCTCGAGGCAATGCTGCCGCGCTGGGATCCGCCGCTGCCCACCGAGGCGCACGCGGTGCGGTACGAAGTCTGATGCGGCAACGTCGCGGCAAACGTCACCGCACGAGCCGGTATGCCGCCCGTCATTGCGGCATACCGGCTCGCATCATTTCAGCGCAGGATTCTGCTGCGTCGCACACGCGCGCAACGCGGTGACGAGATCGGGCTGGCCGAGCTTCTCGAACAGGTCGGCCATTTCCATCTGCGCGAATGAAAGATGAGGGCGCTGGGGCTACTTCTTTATACCTTACCCCGGCTGGCGGCTCGTACACGTTGTTCCGGACGCAGTCATCCTCGCCGATGTATGTGTTCCCGACGTGGAGCGCTCCGTCGAAATCGACGAATAGTATCGGCGCCAAATTGTTCATGACCAATTGAACGGGTACAACTTGCCAACGACGTCTTGAAGGCGTTGCTTGAGAACGCTCGTGTTCATTTGACACCAGCCGTAAGCTGAATCTCTAATCGCTTGTCAATTCTTGAGGCGTTGCCCTGCTTCATTTCCGAGGGACCGACCGCCGCAGCGATTTTCGGGATTTTCTTTCGAATCGCGTCCCGCCTGCGAGCGCGACCTTGAGTTCCTTCTCGGCATCACGCGATATGGCCAGCTGGCGGTGCTCTGCGCGACTGCGGTCCATGCTGTCGTGCCCCGTCATCACGGAAAGTATTGAGGAGTTCGCATGAGCGAGATGTTCCATTTCCACGCTGTACCCATATAGCCGATGAAGTCCGAGTGCTACGGCGCACGACCGCGAGTAGCCGCCCTCACAGTGGACGACAATCGCGGTGATTTCGCCGGGCAGGGATTCGACGAACGAGCGAATCATGTCAGCGTGCCCGGGGGTGAATGCATGAGTGAGGCTCTTGATTGCTTTTCTGGACAGGTCTGATTTCAGGAAGTCCACGTCAGCGAAGCTCAGACGTAGCAGGTGGTCGAAGCCGTCGAGATTGGCTGTCGAGCGCTCCGGAGCAGTGATTGAGATGACGGCCACCGACGGCAGACGGGGCAGTCTTTCTGCTTCGCTTCGCGACACCGTGAATACCTGACGTGCGTGGTCAACTGGTGACCGATACAGCTTGCCAACGACGTCCTGAAGGTGTTGTGTCATACCACTTCCCGAAAAGTTGATTCAGTGCAATGCAGCGGCGTCGGGCGAGTCAACTCGTAGCGCACTGCAGCATTACCCGCGTTCTCGAGCGACCACAATTTTCTCCGAGAGCCCTGTCGCGCCAGCGCGTTACCGCTGACGAGCAACCCAGATTCCCGGCAATGTCACAGCTGATATCTCAAGGTCGATGTCCAGCGGATAGTGCCGAAGGTGTAACAGCGCGGCGTCCCGAACTATGTCGCGCGTGGTGGCCCCGATGGGGGAGCCACGCAGTGGCAAAAGCTTGCGCGTTTCGAGGACGGCTTTCGTGCGCTCGTACGCTGTGGTCATCGGAGACGGTTCACCAATATACGTTGACCGCCCGGAACCTGACGCGACAACGTCACCGCACGAACCGGTACACCGCCCGTCATTGCGGCATACCGGCTCGCATCATTTCAGCGCAGGATTCTGCTGCGTCGCACACGCGCGCAACGCGGTGACGAGATCGGGCTGGCCGAGCTTCTCGAACAGGTCGGCCATTTCCATCTGCGCGACCGGATCGCCTTCGCGCGCCGCGCGCCAGCGCAGCGACGCGATCATCCCGCTCATGCCCTCGCCGGGCGTTTCGCCGTCGTAGCCCGACATCGCCTGCAAGACATCCGCGAGCTTGTTGTAGCCGGCCGGCACGTGATGAACGAGCAGCCACGCAATCGCCGGCTGCGCGCCTTCCCAATCCTCGTCGTCGAGCGAACTGCTCGCGAGGCGCGCGGCCGCACGCCACGAACCGAGCGATGCGGCCTTCGCGTAGGCCTTGTCGGCGTCGCGGCCGCGCGACGACGGCGCCGCGTCGAACGCGGCCTGCGCTTCGGCCGACGGCGGCGGCAGCGCGAGCTTCGTGCAGCTGAACGCACCGGCATCCGGTGCGTTGCCGGGCAGGCCGGCCCAGCGCGCCTGGTCCTTCAGCGCACGATCGAGCGTGGGCCGCACGTCGCTTTCCTTCATCGACGCGAACACCCAGTCGGTACGGACATGGCGCGCGGCGTCCCAGTCGCTTTCGGCGGCGGCATGTTGCGCGAACGCGAGGCAGGCCGCCACGCAGCCGATGCGGAACAGGTTTCGGACAGGAGATTTCATCGCCGATCGCACCTCAACTCGCCACGATGATGAAGGTGGTGAGCGCGATCGGAAACAGCGCGAGGCCGAGCAGGCCCAACGCGCCATCGGCCGCCATCGCGATCGGCGACAAGGCCAGCTTCGCGCCGCGGCCGACAGCCGTCAGCTTGTCCGTCACCGTGACCTCGTACGGCCGATTGAACGCCTGCGGGACTGACGAAGACGTGACATCGTTCGGCAGATAGCGCTTGCCGCTGATCCTGCCTTCCGACTCCAGGTAGGCACCGTCCTTCTTGAAACCGTCCGCGAGCGCACGCTCGCGCACGTCGGAGCCGGTCGGCGCATCCGCGTAGTCCAGCCGCATCGTGTATTGACCGGTAATCGCGTCGCCGTGCGCCTCGAAATCGCTGAACGCCGTGTGAATCTTGGGGCGATAGGGGGCGTTGAGCACCGTCGCAAGGCTCGGCGGCATCTCGAAGATGTAGTGATACTTCTTGCCGAGCACGACGAGCTGTTTGCCGTCCGCGGTAATCAGGAACGTCGACAGGGTTTCGTCGTATTTCGAATCGCTCATCCACGCCTTGGTGACGGGGCCGAAATTGGAGCAGCCGGCAAGCATGCCGGACGCGGCCACGGCGGGCAGCGCGAGAAATGTTCTTCTTTTCATGAGTGCGGGTTGGTTGTGGTTCGTTATTCAGCGGAACCGCTTGAATGTCGGACGCTGCGTTCGACGAACGCGGCGCCCTGACGGCCGTTCGTGCGGTTTCTTCGCCTGCGCATTGTAGGGCCAAAGCGGCAAGTGCAGCATCCCCCGGGCCGGGCATCGCACCGGTGTGCGGTAGACTGCTCGCTCGCTTGCCTGCCGCCCATCACACGGCCGTTCGCACCCGGCCCGCTCAAACCATGGATCGAATCGACGCGATGAAGGTGTTCGTCGCCACGCTGGACGAAGGCAGCCTCGCGGGCGCGGGCCGCAAGCTCGGCCGGTCGCCGGCGGCGGTCAGCCGCGCGATCGCGTTTCTCGAAGCGCACACGGGCACCGCGCTGCTGTACCGCACGACCCGGACGATCCGGCTCAGCGAAGCCGGCGAACGCTACGCCGCCGCGTGCCGCCGCATCCTGTCCGATCTCGAGGAAGCCGACATGCTGGTCGCCGACGAACGCTCGGCGCCGCGCGGCATGCTTACCGTCACCGCACCGGTCGCCGCGGGCGAGGACGTGCTGCGCGCGCTGCTCGACGAATTCATCGAACGCCATCCCGCCGTGTCGATCCGCCTGCAGTTGCTCGACCGTCCCGTCAGCCTGATCGACGAAGGCATGGACGTCGCGCTGCGGATCGCGCACCTGAGCGATTCGACGCTGGTCGCGATTCCGGTCGGCGCGGTGCGGCGGGTCGTCGTGGCGTCGCCCGATTACCTGGCCAGACATCCGGCTATCGAGACGCCGGCCGATCTCGCCCGGCACCGGATCATCTCGATGACGCATTTCGGCCTCGATTCGTGGAGCTTCCCGCCGTCCGCGCCGACGGCGCTGCCGCAGGTCGTCCAGTTCGCGCCGCGCTTCATCATCAACACGATCCGCGGCGCGGTCGCGTCGGCCGTCGCCGGCCACGGCGTCACGCGGCTCTTTTCCTACCACGTCGCCGAACCGGTGCGGGACGGCACGCTGCGGATCGTGCTGCGCGACAGCGAACACGCGCCATTGCCGATCCATCTCGTCACGCCTTACGGGCGCCTTTCCGTACCGAAGGTGCGTGCGTTCGTCGATTTCGCGGCGCCGCGCCTGCGCGAGCACTTCGCGCGGCTGGCGGCCATCACCGACGGCGATTGAACCGGGATGCGGAAGAATGGCTTTCGAGTGACGGCGATTCACTCGGCAATCGGCTCAATCTAGACTTCCTTCAACCAACGGACGCGCATGGCGCCCGTTCAGCGAATGGAGGTCAACATGGATCGAGCGCTTCCTGGCCGGCCCCGCGCCCGTGCGTTCAGCGCGCGCCGCGTCGGATCCGGCATCGGCGTTGCGCGTTTCGCCTTGGTGCCGTTGCCGGCGCACTTCGTCGTGCAAGGGTTTGCCGCACCGATGACCGCAACGGCGAGGGCGCAATGAGCACGATCTCGCCAGCCCCCGCCGCGGCACGGGCCGAACGGCCCGCCGCCGGCTACGCCGAACGCAACGCGCGCTACTGGCGGCGCAATCTCGCCGTCTGCGTGTTCGGGTCGTTCACGACGCTCGTCAGTCTGAGCATGCTGCTGCCGTTCCTGCCGCTGTACGTGCGGCAACTCGGCGTCGAAGCGCAATCGGCCGTGATCCAGTGGTCGGGCGTCGCGTTCGGCGCGACGTTTCTCGGCACGGCCGTCACCGCGCCGCTGTGGGGCCGGCTCGCGGACCGCTTCGGCCGCAAGCCGATGCTCGTGCGCGCAGCGATCGGCATGGCGATCGTGATGTCGCTGATCGGCGTCGCGCACAACGTGGTCGAACTCGTCGTGCTGCGGCTGCTCGCGGGGCTCGTCGGCGGTTACGCGTCGGCCTCGACCGTGATGGTCGGCACGCAGGCGCCGCGCGAACGCGCGGGCTGGGCGCTCGGCATCCTGTCGACCGGCGCGCTCGCGGGCAACCTGGTCGGGCCGCTCGTCGGCGGGCTGCTGCCGGGCTGGCTCGGCATTCGCGGCACGTTCTTCGCCGGTGGCGCGATGATCGCCGTCGCCGCGCTGCTGACGATCTTCGTCGTGAAGGAGGATTTCCACGCGGGCACCGACGCGAAACCGCGCACCGCGAGCGCGACGGCCGGCACGTCGCGCGGCACGAATCGTGCGGCGGTGGCCGCGCTGCTGGTGACGGCGATGATGGTGCTGCTCGCGAACATGTCGATCGAGCCGATCATCACCGTCTATATCGGCGGCCTCGGTGTCGGTGGCGATCATCTCGCGCGTATCGCCGGCGTCGTGATGGCGTGTTCGGCGCTCGGCAGCATGCTGACCGCCGCCCGGCTCGGCGCGCTGGCCGACCGGATCGGCAGCTGGAACGTGATCATCGGCTGCCTGTTGCTGACCGCGCTCGCGATGGTGCCGCAGGCGTTCGTCACACACTGGTGGCAGCTCGCCGCGCTGCGCGCGCTGATGGGCATGACCCTCGCGGGGTTGCTGCCGTCGATCGGCAAGCTCGTGCGGCAATCGGTCGACGAGCGCGCGACCGGGCAGATGCTCGGCTACCTGCAGTCCGCCCAGTTCAGCGGGCAGGTGATCGGCCCGGTGATCGGCGGGCAGATCGGCGTCGCGCTCGGGCTGCATTCGGTGTTCTTCGTGACGGGTGCGCTGCTGGCGGCTTGCGCGGGGCTCGCGCATTGGGCGCGCGGCCGATAGCCGCTGGCCGCTGGCCGGCGGGCCACGGGCGGGCGTAGGATGGGCGCAGCAGCAGGTGCCGCGCCGCGCAACGCGCGATGTCGTACGCCGTCGCCGCGACGGCAAACCCCGCACCGCACGGCTGCGCGCCTTTTCGACAGAACTTTCATGCGACCGGCTGCGCGCGAGGCACGACCCACGCGCACCGATCCGAACCCGACCCACGCGCTTCGGCCCGCATTCGGTCGAGGCATTTCGATTGCGGATCTTGCAGGAGGCCAGCGCCATGAATCAATCGACCGACAACCGGACGCTGTTGCGCACGCTCGGCGTGCGCACACCGATCGTCCAGGCGCCGATGGCCGGCGTCAGCACGCCGGCGCTGGCGGCCGCCGTGTCGAATGCGGGCGGGCTCGGCTCGCTCGGCGTGGGCGCGACGAACGCCGACGGCGCCCGCAAGATGATCCGCGACACGCGCGCGCTCACCGACCGGCCGTTCAACATCAACGTGTTCTGCCACCGGCCGGCACGCGCCGACGCGGCCGTCGAACGCGCCTGGCTCGACTGGCTCGCGCCGGCGTTCCGCGAATACGGCGCGACGCCGCCCGCATCGCTGTCGGAGATCTATACGAGTTTCGTCGCGGACGACGCGATGCAGGCGCTGCTCGTCGAAGAGAAGCCGGCCGTCGTCAGCTTCCATTTCGGGCTGCCGTCCGCGGACGTGATCGACGCGCTGAAGCGCGCGGGCGTCACGCTGTTCGCGACCGCGACGAATCTCGACGAGGCACGCCGGATCGCCGCCGCCGGCATCGACGCGATCGTCGCGCAGGGCATCGAAGCGGGCGGCCACCGTGGCGTGTTCGATTCGACCGCCCGTGACGACCGCCTCGGCACGTTCGCGCTCACGCGCCTGATCGTGCGCGAATGCGCGCTGCCGGTGATCGCCGCCGGCGGCATCATGGACGGCGAGGGCATCGCCGCCGCGCTCGCGCTCGGCGCGCAGGCCGCGCAGCTCGGCACGGCGTTCGTCGCGTGCCCGGAGACAGCGATCGACGACGGTTATCGCCGCGCGCTGCTAAGCGACGCCGCACGGCGCACGACGTTCACGGCCGCGATCTCCGGCCGGACCGCGCGCGGGATCGCGAACCGGCTGACCGCGCTCGGCGACGACCCGCAGGCGCCGGCCACGCCCGCGTACCCGATCGCCTACGACGCCGGCAAGGCGCTGCATGCAGCCGCGAAGGCAAAGGGCGAATTCGGCTACGGCGCGCAGTGGGCCGGGCAGGCGGCGCCGCTCGTGCGGCAGCTGCCGGCGGCCGAGCTGTTCGCCGCACTCGAACGCGAGACGCGGGCGGCGATCGAGCGGATGCAGCACGTGCTGGATTGATCGCACGATCCGCGCTTCACACGCGGCGGGCCGCATGCGCATGCCGGCGATCGGAGAATGCAACCCGATTGCCCGCCGCCGATTTGAAACGTCCTGTATCTGCGCAAACCGCGGATACATCGCGATACATCGCAGGTTCGGGCGTCCGCTATAAAGCAGGCATGACCTCTTCTGGAGTGCACGATGTCTGCAACCTGGCTCAAAGGGTCCTGCCATTGCGGGGCCGTCAGATTCGAAGTCCGAGCCGCCGTGACGCCGGCGGTTCGCTGCAACTGCAGCCTGTGCCGCCGGCGCGGCGCGCTGATGAGCCCGATGTTCGCCGCGAGCGAACTGAAGATCGTCGAAGGCGAGGGCGCGCTGACGTGCTACCGCTTCAACACACACACGGCGCGCCACTATTTCTGCAGCCATTGCGGCGTCTATCCGTTCCATCAGACCCGCAAGGACCCGGCCTGCTGGCGCGTCAATCTCGGCTGCCTCGACGGTATCGACCCGTATGCGCTCGACGCGACGGTCGCCGACGGCGCGAGCCTTTCGGTCGTGGAGGACGCATGAAACGCTGGCTGATGATCCTGCTGTTTGCGGCAGGCGGAGTCGCGACCGAAATCGCGCATCCGGTGCAATGCACGCTGCTGTCGGCCAGCCGCGTGCAGACCGGCAAGCGCCGCACGCCGCATTGACGGCGCGCGGCGCCCGTTGGTTCATCGAGACCGATTTATCATGCTTCCGATAAGATCGCACGCGATATATAATCCGTCCATCTGCGGCCGTTCGCGTCGCTGGAGGACGTTCATGAAACCGACCGAAGCACCATCCACCGCCGCGCCGAAGCTGTCCGAGTTCCTGTGCTTCGCGATCTACTCGACGAACCTCGCGTTCGGCAAGGCCTACAAGCCGATCCTCGAAGAGCTGGGCCTCACGTACACGCAATACATCACGATCATTGCGCTGTGGGAGCAGGACAACCAGACGGTCAGCCAGCTCGGCGAGAAGCTGTTCCTCGAATCCAATACGCTGACGCCGATCCTGAAGAAGCTCGAGGCAATGGGCTACCTGGAGCGGCATCGCGATCCGTCGGACGAACGCCAGGTGCTCGTCAGCCTGACGAAGAGCGGGCGCCGCGTGCGCGAGAAGGGGCTCGACATGAACCTCGTCGAGGCCACCGGGCTGAAGCCGGACGAATTCGCGAAGATGCAGAAGGCGATCGTCACGCTGCGCGGCAACCTGATCCGCTCGACCGACGAATAAGCCCACGGGCTACCAGCGGCCGGCACGTGCATCGTGCCGGCCGCGTCGTCATGCGTGCCCGTCGCCCAGCACCAGCAGGTGCATCTCGCGGCGCACGACAAAACCCAGTGCGAGATAACGCTCGATCGCGACCCGGTTGGACGTGAGGACGTGCAGGAAAGGCGTTTCCGCGCGCGCATCGATGGCCGCGATCAACGACCGGATCAGACGTGCCGCCAGCCCTTGCCGCCGGAACGCGGCATCCACGCACACGGCGCTGATCTCGGTATACCCGTCGACCTGCATCCGCTCGCCGGCCATCGCGGCCAGCCTGCCTTCGTTGCGGATGCCGATATAGCGGCCAAGCTCGAACGTGCGCGGGCCGAACGGGCCGGGCTGCGCGGCCGTGGTCAGCGCGAGCATGTCCGGCACGTCGGCTTCGGCGAGCGTGACGTGGCCCGCTTCAGGTGCCGGTGCGGGCGTCCCTTGCCAGACCATTTGCAACAGGGTCGCGCGCCGGATCGCCGACAAGCCCGCCGGCAATTCGATCTCGTCCGGCATGACGAGTGCCGCCGGTCCGTGTGCGGCGACCAGTGCGCGCAACGCGTCGAACGATGCCGCGCCGGTATCCTCGATCGCGGCAAACGGCGCGATGGCGGCCGGAAACCGCCATGCACGGCCGTCGCCGAGCGCAAAGCGGCGCTGCCTGCCGGTCAGCGCGTTCCACACCACATGGTCGAGCGGGTGCGTACTGCCTGTTGCGCCTGTTGCGTTTCCGGTCGTTGCATCGGACATCGGCTGCTCCTCGATTGAAGGTTTCGGTTGCACAGCATAGACCGGGACCGGAGAGGCAGCGCGCGGCGCAACATCGATCGTGTCACCGGCACGGTGCGGGATGCGCGGCACGTGTTGCCGAAGCCCGGGCCAGCGTTGCCGGCGCGCCGGCTCCGCCCTGACTGGAAACGACAGGATCACCGCCAGCCCGTGCCCTCCGGTACCGGCAGTCACCTCGACGAGATGCCGCTTGTCGCGATGCCGGTCGAACAGGCCGTCGCGATCGTTCACTGCGCGTTCGTGCGCCACCTGGCCGCGGATGGCGTGTTCTACCCGTTCACCTACGTGCCGCGCTACCTGGAGGCGATGCACATTCGCGCCGTCCGGATCGGCATCGCGTGGATGAACTTTCCGCCCGCCGTCGTGTACCGCTTCGAACGCCGGGTCGATGCAATCGGCCGTCAATGGCCCGATGCACCGCCGCAGCGGGATGCGGTTGCGGAAGCAACGATCCTGCACGGCGTCGATATCACCCGGTTGCGCCATACGCCGTCACTCGATTCGAGCGGCGCCGGGCCATCGGCAGACGTGCGTTCATCATCGTGAACGCGTTTGGGAATGGGATGTTGTTCGGCCTGCCACGAATGCTGTCTCTTCTTGCATGCGCGCGGGTCGCGAGAACCGGCGGCTGCATCGGTGCCGCGCGCGATCGAATCCCGGGCCGACGCAAGTAACGGATGTACGTCAGCCTGCATCGCTGCTTGCCGCCGAAGGCCGACGAGGAGCGCGTCGTGCTCGCGCGCCCCCGTTCCCCGCACGTCGTACCGCGCCGCCCGGACGGGCGTGACGATTCCGGCGACGCATGCTCAATGGCCGAAGTAGATCGAGCGCTCCGCCATGCGAATCACGCTGCGGTTTCCCGACTGCGTCGCCCCGACGGCATCGTCGCCGTAACCGGACGCTTGCGACCCGACCGCGACCGCATCGTTGTCGTGAACCCGGCGCAGCGCGGCTTGCAGATTGTCCGGATAGTTCGGGTCGTTGGGGCGGTTCGGCAGGTAGCCGGCCTTTTGCAGTGCGGCCAGTTCCGCACGCACCTGCGCACGCGACACGGTGCTTTCGCCAGCGTACGTCGGCGCGGCAATGGCGGCCGACACGGCAACAAGAAGGGCGGCGATCAGTGGGGTCTTCATCATTCACCTCGAAAAATAAATGGATTCAGCGGTTGCGCATCGTGCGCCGGCAGCCGGCGCCGTTCGCGGTTTCGTTCAATGACCGAAGTAGATCGAGCGTTCGGCGACGCGTGTCGCGGGCCGCCGGCCCGACTGCGTCGCGGCGACGGTTTCGCTGCCGTAGCCGGATGTCGCCGCATCGGCCATCACGGCGTCGTTCGCATGAATGCGCGTCAGCGCGGCCTGCAGGTCGACCGGATAGTGCGGATCGTTCGCGCGGCCCGGCTGATAACCGGCCTGTTCCAGCTGGACGAGCTCGGCACGCACCTGCGCGCGGGACACGACGGCTTCATCGGCGAACGCCGGTACGGAGGCGGAGGCGGACACGGCGACGAGAAGGGCAGCGATCAATTGGGTTTTCATCATTTACCTCGACAGAACAGGGATGGAAGGAATTCAGGGTTCGCGTTTCGACGGACGGCGCAAGCACGCTCAATGTCCGAAATACACCGAGCGGTCGGCCACGCTGACTGCATGCCGGCGGCCCGATTGCGTGGCCGCATCGCCGTTGCCGCCGTAGCCGGACGCCTGGTCGTTGCCGGCGACCGCATCGGCCGCCTGGATCCGCGTGAGTGCGGCCTGGAGATCGTCCGGATAGGTTGCGTCGGTCGCGCGATTCAGCGGGTAGCCGGCGTGTTGCAGCTGGGCGAGTTCGGCGCGCACCTGCGCACGCGTCACGGTGGTTTCGCTGGAGAACGCCGGTGCGGCAGCAGAGGCCGAAACAGCGACGAGAAGGGCGGCGATCAGTCGGGTATTCATCATTCACCTCGAAAAAAAAGAATAAGAACCGGGCATTCGGTCAGGCGGCGCCAGGCCGCCCGACGTGCGTTCAAGCGATACGGATGTCGACGTCGATGTTGCCGCGCGTCGCCTTCGAATACGGGCAGGTCTGGTGCGCGGCATCGACGATGCGCTGCGCGACGTCGCGATCGAGCCCCGGCACGCTCACGTTCAGCCGGGCCTGCAGGAAGTACGCGTTGCCGGCGGTGCCGAGATCCACTTCGGCGTCGACGGCGAGATCGGCCGGCAACGTCACCTTCGCGGCACGCGCCGCGAGCTGCATCGCGCCGATGAAGCAGGCCGACCAGCCCGCCGCGAACAGTTGCTCGGGATTGGTGCCGGTGCCGGCGCTGCCCGGCGACGACAACTGGATGTCGAGGCGGCCGTCGGAACTGCGTGCCGCACCGTCGCGGCCGCCGGAAGTCGTATGCGTCTTGCCCGTGTACAGCACTTGTTCGATCTTGCTCATCATTTGCTCCGTCAGTTGAGGTTTGTCTCAGATGCGATTCGATCGCATGCGACGCAGTTTGGTCTTGTCGCCCACTCACGTCAAGCGCATTCGATTAAATCGCATGCGATATTTTGTATTTCAATGTATCCGGAACGCGGAGCGCCTTCCAGGACAAGCCTTTCCGGCGATCGATCCCTGATAACCGGGGAACACGGAACGACGCCGAAACAGACACGGAAGCGGGGAGTTGCCGGCCTGACTTTCCAGAAAGCGAACAGACTCCTTGTCATTATTTCGCTTTCTACAATGCATTGTCTCTTCTAACCTTGCCACACCCGATCGCAAGCGGCCCGCCCACGGCCGGCCCTTGCACGGATCACGAGCACAATCGAAACGGAGACATTACGTGTCGCGCGTCAGCCCTCTTGCAACGGCCACGGATTCCCGGCCGACCGGAACCCTCGCGAACCTCCGATCCATCTTCAGCGGATCGGTAGGCAACCTCATCGAGTATTACGACTGGTACGTGTATTCCGCGTTTTCGCTGTATTTCGCGAAGGCGTTCTTTCCCAACGGCAACCTGACCGTGCAGTTGCTGAACACGGCGGCCATCTTCGCCGTCGGTTTCGTCATGCGCCCGATCGGCGGCTGGCTCGTCGGCCTGTACGCGGATCGCAACGGACGCAAGGCCGCGCTGCTCGTCTCGGTGCTGGCGATGTGCGTCGGCTCGCTGATCATCGGCCTGACCCCCGGTTACGACACGATCGGCCTTGCCGCGCCGGTGCTCCTGGTCTTCGCGCGACTGCTGCAAGGGCTGAGCCTCGGCGGCGAATACGCGAGTTCGGCAACCTACCTGAGCGAGATGGCCGACAAGTCCCGGCGCGGCTTCTATTCGAGCTTCCTGTTCGCGACCCTGTCGCTCGGCCAGTTGCTCGCGATGGGCGTGCTGGTCGTGCTGCAGCAGTTTTTCCTGACCACCGCGCAACTCGAAAGCTGGGGATGGCGCATCCCGTTCCTGCTCGGATCGCTGCTGGCCTGCAGCGCGATCTTCCTGCGCAGCAACATGCAGGAAACGGCATCGTTCGAGCAGCACCGCCGCAGCAAGCGCCGCCACGCGTCGATCGCCGACCTGTTCCACCACAAACGCGAGTGCCTGATCGTGGCCGGCCTGACGCTCGGCGGCACGGTCGCGTTTTATGCCTATACGACGTACATGCAGAAATTCCTCGTCAACAGCGCGGGGATGAGCAAGGCCGACGCATCGATGGTCTCCGTGATCAGCCTGCTGGCATTCGTCGCGATGCAGCCGATCTTCGGCAGCCTGTCCGATCGCGTCGGGCGTCGCCCGCTGCTGATCGCGTTCGGCGTACTCGGCACGCTCTGCACCGTGCCGATTTTCCAGGCGCTCCGCGGCGTTCAGACAACCGGCGCCGCGCTGGCGCTGATCGTCGCCGCGCTGCTGATCGTCAGCCTGTATTCGTCGGTCAGCGCCGTGGCCAAGGCCGAACTGTTTCCGGTCGGCGTGCGCGCACTGGGCGTCGGGTTGCCGTACGCGATCACGGTGTCGCTGTTCGGCGGAACGGCCGAATACGTCGCGCTGTGGATGAAGAGCATCGGACACGAAGCGTGGTTCTTCTACTACGTGTCGGCGTGCGTGCTCGTGTCGCTGCTGTGCTACCTGTGGATGCCCGATCCCAGGCAGGTCTCGCGCATCGACGAAGCGTGACGACGGCACGCTTCGTCGCGATCGCCCGGGCCTGACGCCGGGCGGCAAGTCACGGGTTCAGCGGAAGTCCGCGTAATGCCGCACCAGCGACAGCATCGACGGAATCAGCCCGCGCACGTCGCCGCGGCGCCACTGGAACGCATATTGAAGCGGCGCCAGCGGCGGCTCGCTCGTCAGCTGCACGAGATGGCCGCCCGGCCGCGCGCGAGCCCAGTCGACCGGCAGGAAGCCGATGCCGACGCCTTCGCCCAGCATGCCGGCCACCGCACTCCAGTTGTTGCACTCGATCCTGCGCGCGTGATTGACGCCGCACGCGAGCAGCCAGTCGTCGAGAATACGTGTCACGCCCGAACCGGACGGCAGCAGCACCAGCGTATGGCTGGCGAGCAGCGCCGGCGTCAGGACGCGCTCGCGGCCGACCAGCGCCTCGGCCGCCATCCACGCGAACCGCGCTTCCGCCACCGGCTGCGACAGCACGCTGCTGCGCGACGACCGGCCGGCGATCACCGCGAAATCCAGTTCACCGGCATCGACTTTCTCCTCCAGTGCCGCGCCCACGTCGACATACGGCTCCAGCGCCAGCTTCGGGTGCTGCTTCTGGACCGCCGCCACGAAGCGGGGCAGCCACGTCAGCGCCGACAGTTCGCCGACGCCGAAGCGCAGCCGGCCGCTCAACCCTTCGTCCCTGGCAACCGATTCCTGCAGCGCGGCGACGGACTCGAGCACCCGCACCACGGCCGGCAGCAGCGCCTCGCCGTCGTCGGTCAGCACGGCCCGGTGGCCGCTCCGGTCGAACAGCGTGCGTTCGACGACCTGTTCCAGTTCGTTGATGCGCTTGGACAGCGACGACACCGACAGGTGCAGCCGTTGCGCAGCGGTCGAGAAGTTTGCGCAGGTCGCCGCCCAGTAGAACGCGTCGAGCTGCTTGAGAGTCGGGGTCGCCATTGTCTTTCGCTTTTATCGAACAAATTCATTGGAAGATTATCGCTTTTTAAGCATGCCGCGCGTACCTAAAATTCCGCCATCGATTCGAAAACAGGCTTCAGACATGACTCCTTCCGCCTCATCCGTTCCCGGAACAAGCCGCCCCCTGGCCGATACGCGCACGCCGCACATGCCGCGCGTGCTGCGAAAGATGCTGTGTCTCCACGATTTCGAAGCCGCGGCACGCCGCGCGCTGCCGCGCCCGATCTTCGGCTACGTCAGCGGCGCCGCGGAAGACAACCGCACGCGCGACGACAATCGTGCCGTGTTCGACGAGTACGGGTTTGCGACGCGCGTGCTGCGCAACGTTTCGCAACGGGAGCAGGGCGTCGAGCTGTTCGGACGACGCTACGCGTCGCCTTTCGGCATCGCGCCGATGGGGATCCATGCGCTGTCGGCCTATCGCGGCGATATCGTGCTGGCGCGTGCCGCACAGCGCGCGGGCATCGCGTCGATCATGAGCGGCTCGTCGCTCATTCCACTGGAGGAGGTCGCCGCCGCCGCGCCGGAAACCTGGTTCCAGGCATACCTGCCCGGCGACGCAGGCCGCATCGGCGCGCTGCTCGAACGCGTGGCGCGTGCCGGCTACCGGACGCTCGTGATCACGGTCGACATCCCCGTGTCCGCCAATCGCGAAAACAACGTGCGTACCGGCTTCACCACGCCGCTGCGCCCCGGGCCGCGCCTGTTCTGGGACGGCATCGTGCGCCCGCGCTGGCTCGCCGGCACCTTCGCCCGGACGTTGCTCGCGCACGGCATGCCGCATTTCGAGAACTCCTTTGCCACACGCGGCGCGCCGATCCTGTCGTCCACGGTGCAGCGGGATTTCTCGGCCCGCGACCATCTCGACTGGGGCCACCTGGAACGAATCCGGCAGGAATGGAAGGGCGAACTGGTGATCAAGGGCATCCTCAGCGTGGACGATGCCGTCATCGCCCGCGACGCCGGCGCCGACGGCATCATCCTGTCGAACCATGGCGGCCGCCAGCTTGACGGCGCGGTCTCGCCGATGCGGATCCTGCCCGACGTGGTTCGGGCGCTGGGCGCGGACTATCCGGTGATGATCGACAGCGGCTTTCGGCGCGGGTCGGACGTGCTGAAGGCGGTCGCGATGGGCGCGCGCATGGTGTTCGTCGGGCGGCCGTTCAATTACGCGGCGGCCGTGGCCGGTGAAGCCGGCGTCATGCACGCGATCGGGCTGCTGCGCGACGAAGTGGACCGGAACATGGCCATGCTGGGCGTCGAACGGTGCAGCGGCCTGACGCCCGACGTGCTGATTCGGAAAGGCGGCGTGCCGGCGCCGCTGACGGCCATATAGTGCGGGGGAGGCCGTTTGCGGCCCTGCGGGGCGGCCTAAACGTCACGCAGGATCGATCGCGGCGATCACGACGAGGATCACGGCCGCGTTCGCCGGCAACTGGCGCTGGGAGAACGCCGAGCGCGCGTGTCCCGCCTTGTCACCGAGCACGGCGGCGAACAGGTCCGACGCGCCGTCGATCACGGCCGGCTGCCCGAAAAAGCCGTCGGCCGAACTGACGTGCCCCTCGACGCGCACGATCTTGCTCAGGCGCTCGAAGCCGCCCAGGTGCCGGCGGATCTGCGCGAGCACGTTCAGCGCCGCGAGCCGGGCGGCATGCTTGCCGTCGTCGACGCTCAACTGTTCGCCGACGCGGCCGGTATACGCGACCTTGCCGTCGACGAGCGGCAGTTGTCCCGACACGAACAGCAGGTTGCCCGCTTCGCTGACGGCCGTATAGCTGCCGAGCGGGTTCGGCGGTTCGGGTAACGCGAGGCCGAGATCGGCCAGCTTCTGTTCGACGGTCATGTCATGCTCCTTGCGGGAAAAGGGTCGGGCGATCGGTACTGCCTGCGAGTGACTGCACTGTAGTCACGCGGCCGAAGCCGGTAAATGTCGGTCGCGCAATTGATTCACGACGCGGTGTAACGAATCGCGCCATGCGCGCCCGCTGGTTTCCCGCACGGGATTCATGCACACTCGTCGCTCCAACGCGCGCCATCCGCCGGAGACCGCAGGAACCATGCAACGACAATTCGACGATCTGCTGCTGGGCAGCATCGAGCTGTTCTGTCTTGCCGCCGAACTCGGCAGCTTCACGCTCGCGGCAAACGCGGCGAGCGTCACGCCGGCCGCGGTCAGCCGGTCGGTGGCGCGGCTCGAGGAGCGTCTCGGCGTGCGGCTGTTCGTGCGCACGACACGTCAGATCCGCCTGACCGATCCCGGCCGCCGCTACTTCGAGCAATGCCGCGACGCGCTGGCGCAACTCGTCGACGCGGAGCGCGAGGCAACCGGCCAGCAGGCCACGCCCGCCGGCCTGCTGCGGATCAGCATGCCGACGCCGTACGGACACTATCGCGTGCTGCCGCTGCTGCCGGCATTTCGCGAGCGGTACCCGGACGTGCGCGTCGAAACCCACCTGAGCAACCGCAACATCGATTTCGCGGAGGAAGGCTACGATCTCGCGATTCGCGGGCGCGCGCCGGCCGATTCGAACCTGGTCGCGCGCAAGCTGGAGGACGCCGAACTCGTGGTCGTCGCGACGCCCGGCTACCTGAAGCGCGCGGGCATGCCGGCCGCCATCGACGATCTGCATGCGCACGAATGCATCCAGTTCGAGCTGCCGAGCAGCGGGCGGCCGATTCCCTGGCTGTTCAACGATGGATCGGAGGAAGTCGACGTCGCGACGACCGGCAGCTACGGTACGTCGGGCGACGTCCTCGCCGGTGTGACGCTCGCGCGCGGCGGTGCGGGCCTGTTCCAGACCTACCGCTTCATCGTCGAGCAGGATCTGCGCGCCGGCACGCTCGTGGAAGTGCTGCCCGGCCTCGGCGGCCGGTCGCGGCCCTTCATGCTGCTGTATCCGCATGCGCGCTTCCTGTCGTCGCGCGTGCGCGTGTTCGTCGATTTTCTCGTCGAGCAGCTGGCGCGCGAGCCGGCCGGGCGTCCGGCCGGGACACGCGCCAGGCGGGCCGGCGCATCGCGATAGGCGCGCCGGCTCGCGGTTTCGACGCCGCGACTCAATGCCCGGCGCTCTGGCCGCCGTCGACGTGCAGGATCTCGCCCGTGACGAACGGTGCCGAGTCCAGGTACAGGATCGCGTCGACGATGTCGCTCATCTCGCCCATGCGGCCGACCGGATGCAGCGACGCAAGCGTCGCATGCGTGTCGGGCGCATGCATCGGCGACTTGATGATGCCGGGCGACACCGCATTCACGCGAATGCCGGCCTTCGCATACTCGATCGCGAGCGACTTCGTCGCCGCATTCAATCCGCCCTTCGTCAGCGATGCGAGCACCGACGGCACGTTGCTGTTCGCATGATCGACCAGGCTCGTCGTGACGCTGACCACGTGGCCGCTGCCGTGTTTCTGCATCGCGGCGATCGCATGCTGCGTGACGTGGAAGAAACCGCTCAGGTTGACGCTCGTGATCTGCGCATAGTCGTCCGCGGTGTACTGCGTGAACGGCTTCGCGATGAACACGCCGGCGTTGTTGACGAGCGTGTCGACGCGGCCGAAGTGCTCGATGGCCGTGTCGACCACGCGCCGCGCGACGGCCGGATCGCCGATGTCACCCGCGACGGTGACGAGATCCGGATCGTTTGACGGGCCGATCGAACGTGACGTCGCGACGACGCGATGGCCGCGAGCCCGGAATGCGTTGACCGTTTCCGCGCCGATGCCTTGCGATGCGCCGGTGACGATGATGACCTTGGATGCGCTCATGATTTGCCTCGATAGGTGATGGGTTCCCGGCTTCAGTGCCGAACGGATCGATGAATCCGATGGGCTCACTGTAGACACGCCGGTCACGATCTCGAACACCCACCATGGCGCAACAGTCTTGCGTCTCGGGAACAAATGCGGCGGAGGGCAGTTGTCGCCCGTTTGTCGCCCGTTGGCGCGAAGCGCAGTCGTCGACGAACTCCGCACGCGCAGCAGGACCCGCGAAGCTCGCCGGAGACGATGCGCCAATTCGTGAAGGCAGGCAGCCGACATTCATTCCCGAGCCGCTCCCGAAAGCGGACGAAACGATGCGTATCGGCGGCATGCCGACGCACATCCGGCCGTGCCGCGGAAATTGCGCTCCGATCGAAGCGCCGGCCAGGAAATCCGGCATGAAACAGCCCACGTTTAAACGACGCCTGCCCAGCGCTTTTCGGTTCACTCCCGTATCATCGAGATAACTTTTCTTATCACAACAACACGATTAAAAATCCAAACTCGTCGTTTCGAAAACGCGTCGGATACTCAAAGTTCGCGCCACGCCCATGCGTCCCGCCATCGCTTCGGGGGCAGGGAAGCGAACGTCTGTCGCACGCGCCGTCAATCCGGCGCATCGATCCGCGCCAGCAGCACCGTCAACACGTCGGCCGTCGCGCGCGCGACGTCCTGCGCCGTCGTATCGACGAGCGCATGTGCGCATTCGCGATACAGCGGATCGCGCATCCGGTACAGCGCGGCGAGGGTTTGCCGCGGGTCGGCCACCTGCAGCAGCGGCCGCCGCGTGTCATCGCGCGTGCGACGCCACAGCGCATCGGGGTCCGCATGCAGGTAGATCACGCAGCCGCGCTCGCTCAGGCGCGCGCGGCTGCGCGGATTCAGCACCGCACCCCCGCCGGTCGCCACGACGACGTTCGGGCGCTGCGTCAGTTCGTCGACGATTTGCGTTTCGAGCAGACGAAAGCCGCCTTCGCCGACCCTGTCGAACAGCTCGGCGACCGAGCGGCCGGTGCGCCGCGCGATCTCGTCATCGCTGTCGGCGAACGTCCAGCCGAGCGATGCCGCGAGCGCGCGGCCGAGCGTCGATTTGCCCGCGCCCATCATGCCGACCAGGAACGCGCGGTCGGGCAGGGCACGCGCGTCGACCGCCGTGGCGACGGCGCTCATAACCGTCGCGCAAGCGGCCAGCCGGCCCGCGTCGCCGCGCAGATCCGCCGCGCGCGTACCGCGTCCGACAACGTGTCGAGCGCCGCGTCGGTGGCTGCATCGTCGGCGTCGAGCAGCGCGCCGAGCACCTGCCCGTCCGGGTCGCCGGCCGCGATGTGCTCGGCCGCATCCGCCGCGATCGTTTGCGGCGTGCGTTCGGGCGCGTCGTCGCGTTCCGGCCGCCGCCACCCGTTGCGCAAGTCGCGCCATCGCACGACCAGGCCGCAGAACAGCCCGCCGCCCGGCACGGCTGCATCGTCGCGCGGCTGCGCCGTGTCGCCGGGTGTCGCGCACTGCGTGACCCAGCTCGCGAATTCGAGCAGCGACGCGTCGTGAGCGAGCGTCGCCGCGTCGAGCGCGACGGTCACGCCGGCATCCCGCAACCGCCCGAGCAGCGGGCGCACGCCGTCGTGCGCGCCACCGCACGGCTGCAGCAGCACCTCGAGTTCGTCCTCGTGACGGCTGACGAGCGAACGATGCCGCTCGAGCGCGGCCGGCTCGAGCAACGCCTGCGCCGCATGCCGGACGATGACGATCGCACGGTCGTCGCGGCGCTCGACGATCGCACCGATCCGGCGCCGGGCGCGCGCCACCGCGGCGCTCACGTGTCGCTCCCGAAATGGCGCGCGCGCATCACAGCGAACCCTGGAATTCGAGCACGCGCGCCTTGAACTCGTCGGGCACGGCCTGCGTCGTGTTGTTCGCGTAATCGAACATCACGTGCGTCGACATGCCGCGCGCGACGATGGTCTGGTCGTCACGTTCCATCAGGTGTTCGAGATCGAAGCTCTTGCTGCCGAAACGCACGATGCTCGACCGGATCGTCAGGTTGTCGCCGAATTGCGCCGGTGCGAGGTACTCGCACTGCGTCTTCACCATGATGTGCGGCAGCTTCTCGCTCCGCGGCAGGCCGAGGAGATCGAACATGTAGCAGAGATAGGAATGCTGCAGATAGTCGTAATAGACGGGACTGCTCACATGCCCCATCGAATCGGTATCGCGATACTTGACGTGAATCGGCGTTTCGTAATGACGTTTCGACATGGTGATTCTCCGCAATAACTGGGTTGATTTATATATATGAACCTGATTGGCCTTTCAGGAATCTGAAAATTAATTGAACACCTATCGCGACGCCACTATCAGAACGAATAGCAACCCGCTTCGAAAGGCTGAACAATCGGCAGCCGCGCGTCATAAAATGCTCCAGAATCCAGAATAAAAAATCGCATCCCCGGCCCGGAGCGCGTCTCGAAATCAGGCAAACCCAATGCCTCAATTTCCGGTCGCCTTGCTTATTTCTGTCATTCATAAGGTTATGAATTAGAAACTGGCAACTATGTTAGTTGCGCACCAAAAGCGCCATTCAATACAGTCGCGCTGTAGTAAAAAATCCCCCGAATTATCGACAGGAGGGCAGTCCCCATGCATGCGAATACCTGGACGACGAACCGTGACGCCGAGCTGCACCTGCCGTCCCCCGCGGATCTGGCCGGCGCGCTGCAGCCTGCATTGCGCGCGTCGCGCACGGTTCATCTGGCTCGCCACGCGATCGTCGACGTGTTGAACGGCACGGACGACCGTCTCGTGGTCATCGCCGGCCCGTGCTCGGTGCACGACCCGGCCGCGGCGCGCGACTATGCGGCACGGCTCGCGCTGCAACGCGCGCGCTTCGCGGACGAGCTGGAAATCGTGATGCGCGTGTACTTCGAGAAGCCGCGCACGACGGTCGGCTGGAAGGGGCTCATCAACGACCCGCTGCTGGACGGCAGCGAACGGATCGACACGGGACTGCATACGGCCCGCGCGCTGCTGTGCGACATCAACGGCGCGGAGATGCCGGCGGCGACCGAGTTTCTCGATCCGCTGTCGCCGCGCTACCTGGCCGACCTGGTCGCATGGGGGGCGATCGGCGCCCGCACCGTGGAATCGCAGGTGCATCGCGAGCTGGCGTCGTCGCTGCCGATCCCGATCGGTTTCAAGAACGGCACCGACGGCAATGTCCAGGTGGCCGTCGATGCGATGTGCGCAGCCGCACGCGCGCATCGCTTCCTGTCGGTCGACACGGGCGGCCGGCTATGCGCGGCGGCCTCGCCCGGCAATCCGCATACGCACGTCGTGCTGCGCGGCGGGCGCGAGCCGAATTTCGATGCAGCCGCGGTGAATGCCGCATGCGAACGCATGGCGGCCGCGCGCTGCGCGCCGCGCGTGATGATCGACGTCAGCCACGGCAACAGCCGCCGCCAGTTCCGCAATCAGTTGAGCGTCGGCACGGCCGTCGCCGCGCAGGTCGCGGCCGGCGATACGCGCATCGTCGGCGTGCTGGTCGAATCGAACCTGATCGAAGGGCGCCAGGATCTCGTGCCCGGCGTGCCGCTGCGCTACGGGCAGAGCATCACCGACGCGTGCCTCTCGTTCGCCGATACCACGCAGCTCCTCGAGACGCTCGCGCACGCGGTTCGTGCACGCCGGCGCGGCCATGCGCCGGCGCCGGACGTCGAGTTCGCGCACGAGCCGCTCCTCGCGTGCTGCGCATGAGCGGCCCCGCGCGACGCGGTCAGATTTCGGCTTCGTCGTAGATCCGCGTCGCGTCGCCGGCCCACGCGTCGCGATAGCGGGCAAGCCAGTGTTCGGCCTGGGTCGGCGCACCGGCGACGATCTCGTCGAGCGGCGCGAGATACACGGATTCGTCGCGGCCGGCCGCATCCCTGCGCGCCCGTGCGCGCAGGCCGCGATGCGCGATCGCGAGTGCATCGGCGGCGAACGCGCGCAACGGGCGGCCGTCGACCGACGCGCCGAGCCCGAAACGCGGCACGTCGCGCCGCAGGGTCAGCAGCGTGCCGCGGTCGATCGCGGCGGCCAGCGTCTCGGCCTCCGACAGCGCGGTCGGATCGTACAGCAGGCCGGTCCAGAATGCCGACAGCGCGACCATCATGGCGGGCGAACCCGCATCGGCGCCGCGCATCTCGAGGTAGCGCTTGAGCCGCACTTCGGTGAAGACCGTCGTCAGGTGGTCGGCGAAGTCGCCGAGGGTCGGCGTCTCGCCCTCGAGATGCGGAATGCGGCGTCGCATGAAATCGCGGAACGTCCATCCGGTCGCGTCCGCGTAGCGGTCGCCGCGCCGCACGAAATACATCGGCACGTTGTCGAGCAGCCAGCTCACGTAGCGCTCGAAACCGAAGCTGCGCGACAGGAACAGCGCCGGCGCCCCGCAGCGATCCTCGTCGGTGTCGAGCCACGTGTGCGCGCGCGTCGACAGCAGGCCGGTCGGCCTGCCTTCGGCGAACGGCGAGTTCGCGAACAGCGCGGTCGCAACGGGCTGCAACGCAAGCGACACGCGCATCTTGCGCGCCATGTCGCTTTCCGATGCGAAATCGAGGTTGACCTGCACGGTGCAGGTGCGCTGCATCATGTCGAGCCCGCGCGTCCCGACGCGCGGCATGTAGCGCTGCATGATCCCGTAACGCTGCTTCGGCATCCACGGCAGTGCCGCGCGCGCAAGGTGAGGGTGAAACCCCAGCGGCGCGCAGCGCAGGCCGAGCGGTTCGCACGCGTCGCGCACCGCGGCGAGATGCGCATGCAGCTCGGCATGCGTATCGTGCAGCGTTTCGAGCGGCGCCCCCGACAGTTCGAGCTGGCCGGCCGGCTCGAGCGAGATCGCGGCGCCGTCGCGCTGGATCACGCCGACGATCCGCCCGGCATCGACGATCGGCGCGCCGTCGCCTTGCAGCCCCGCGAGCACCGCGGCGATGCCCGACGGCCCGTCGTAAGGCGCGGCTGCGTGCGTCGCACGCGCGACGACGAACTTCTCGTGCTCGGTCCCGATCCGGAACTGCACGGCCGGCTTGCAGCCGGCGGCCAGATGATCGGCGAGCTGCTGCTCGGAGACGATCGGCGTGTGGTCCGACCCAACGGCATTCGACATCGACACCCTCCACAAGTCACATTGAGCGACCGACCGGCCGGTCGCACGGCGACTATAGCGACGTCGATGCGGGTGCTGTACTGGCAGGGGTGATAGGGGCAGGGCCGTATCGCGCTACGGCTGCCTGCGCTTCGCGAAGTAATGCGCGGGCGAATCGCCGAACGCGCGGCGGAACATCGCGATGAAGTTGCTCGGCGTCGCATAGCCCAGCGCGTCGGCGATGTTGGCGACGCTGTCGCCGCTCGCGAGACGTTCGAGCGCATGCGTGAGGCGCGCCTGCTGGCGCCATTGCGCGAAGCTCGTGCCGGTTTCGGCGACGAACAGCCGGCTCAGCGTGCGGGCGGACAGCCCGGCCCATTCGGCCCACGCTTCGAGCGTGCGGCTGTCGTGCGGCTGCCCGAGGATCGCGTTGGCGATGCGCAGCAGCCGCCGGTCGCGCGGCATCGGCAGGTGCAGCGGCTCGTGCGGCGCGCGGCGCATCTCGTCGAGCAGCACGACGCTGATGCGAGCCTGCTCGACGTCGAGCCTGTCCTGGTCCGCCCACGACACCGCGCGCCGCACGAGCGCGCGCATCAACTCGGTGATCGCGATCACGCATGGCTGCCCCGGCATCCGCCGGCTTGCGGCCGGTGCGATCACGACGCTCCAGCCGCTCAACGCGCCGCTGATGCTGACCTTGTGCTGCTCGCCGGGCGGAATCCAGCCCGCGCGATGCGGCGGCAACAGCCATGAACCGTGCGGCGTGCGCACGTGCGCGAAACCGCTTTCCACGCAGAACACCTGCCCGCGCAGATGGCTGTGCCAGTCGACCTCGCGGGTGCCGAGCCGGTACGTGTTGCTGCCGTCGTCCTCCCCCCAGACGGCGATCAGTGACGGGCCGTCCTCGCGTTCGCTCGGATCGGAATCGGCGCGCTGCACGGTGCGCGGTGGAGAAGTGTCTCGGATGGGCATGGCCGGAATTCATTATTTTTTGTCTAAACGACATTATCAGCTTTGCCCGGGGGCGTCCAACAATGCGTGTCGTGTTCAAACCGATACGAAGCAGAGGAATGCGATGCATGCAGCACTTGCTCCCTGGACACGCGATGCCGGCGCACTGCGCGTCATGTCGCGAATCGCCGCCGCCGCCGCGCTCGTCGTGCTCGGCGCGTGCGCGAGCCGCGACGGGCTCGCACCCGCAGGCACGCTGCGCGGCGCCGATACGCTCGCCGCATCGCGCAGCCTCGCGCATGTGCCCGCCGCCGACTGGCCGGCCGCCGACTGGTGGCGCGCGCTGAACGATGCGCAACTGAGCGCGCTGATCGACGAGGCGCTCGCCGGCAACCCCGATCTCGCGACCGCCGATGCGCGCGCACGCGAAGCGCAGGCGCTGGTGATCGAAGCGCGGGCCGCGCGGCTGCCGCATCTCGACGGCCGCGCGAGCGCAAAGGCCGAGCGGCTGTCCGGTACCCAGTTTTCGTCGGGCGAGGGCGGCGGCTTCTTCAGCCACACGCGCGAGGTCAATCTCGGCCTGAGCTGGGATCTCGATCTGTGGGGCGGGCGCCGTGCCGCGTGGGAAGCCGCGCTCGGCGAAGCGCGCGCCGCGCAAATCGATGCGCAGGCTGCACGCGTGCTGCTGTCGGTCAACGTTGCGCGCGCCTACGTGAATCTCGCGTATGCGTTCGATCAGCAGGACGTCGCGCGGGCCGAATACGCGCGCGCCGACGAAGCGCTCACGCTCACGCGCCAGCGCGTCACGAAAGGCATCGACAACGTCGCGCAACAGCGCCAGGCGGAAAGCGAAGTCGCGGCCGCGACGCGCGAGCAGGCACGCACGGCCCAGGCGATCGACAGTGCGCGCATCGCGCTCGCGATCCTGCTCGGCGCCGGCCCCGACCGCGGCCTCGCGCTCGTGCGGCCCGCGCCGCTG